>NZ_JAAHBQ010000045.1 GCF_020144665.1 Oscillatoria salina IIICB1
GGAACTTAAAATATACGTTCAAAACCAAGATTGTCCGGATTCATCCCGTCACTAATAGTGAGGGTCTTCTCCGGACGTTAAGATAAGTAATATTGTAGCCTTGCTGACAAGCATCAGCGCAAATCCTACCCGTCCAACCGAGACAAGCCTTGTCGCCAGTGCCATTGACAAAAGAATCACCAATAAAAGCTAAATACATTTTGACAATAATTTCAGTATCAAAGCTAACAAATTTGGCAAGATTAACCCTTAATTAATGAGTTGTTAAACTATTCTCGATCTATTTTTTTTCTCCAATCAACTAAGAATACCTGTTTATTCTCCTAGTTTTGGTCGCAAACCACCAAACAAAGCAATTTCAAATAGCTTCATAAAACAATCTACATCAATAAAACCAATTTCCCTCAACCAATCACATTGAATTTCCACAGATGCGAGAATGTTAGCCACTTTATCAGCGCGAGTATAATATTCTTTGTCTATTTCTTCCCTAGATTTCTGCACTCCTTGACTTTGATGAAACGAATACAGAGAATCAACAAACAACTCATCAAAAGCTTTTTCACCCCAAGCAGATTTAGAAGCAATATGTTCTAAATTTAGAAACAAACCACCTGGTTTCAGTAAATCATAAATTTCTGCATAAATTTCTTGTTTGCGAGTATCTGGTTGGTGATGAATAGCAAAACCAGAAACAATGACATCGAAAGATTTTTCATTATTAATAGTTTTCAGCCAATCTTTCTTCCCAAAATCTGCTTGATAAAATTCAATTTGGTAATCGCGATTAGCTAAACTATTTTTTGCCGCAGATAACATTGTTTCCGAAAAATCTAAAAATACTCCTCTTGCTTGAGGATAATTCTGAAGAATAGATTTACCTAAAATACCGTTACCGCAACCCAAATCCAAAAAAGAGTTTACTTGTGGTTGAGTCAGCCGAATAACTCTCAGCAAAATCTCAATTTGTTCTGCGGCTAAAGGAATTGCACTTCGTACACCTTCGAGGAATTTTTTCGAGATTTCTTCTGTTTTCCAAACTTGATAACTTGGCTTCATAAGTTAGTAATAAATCCTTTAAAGTCAGTCAATTTTCAATTAATAATTCTAAGTTCCTAGGGAATTATTGAGGGTTTTTCTTCTCAGATAAAATCAAAAATATTAGCTATAAATTATTGATTTTTAAAGAGTCAAACTGCTCAATATTTAGATAATATTTAAAGCATTTTCTTTGACCTTTTAGATTAGCTTGTGTTTCTTTGAATACGAGATTGTAGAGACGCTGTCTACAACGTCTCTACGACTATTTTTAACCACCACCAATACCAAGACTTCCTGCGACACTAGGAGTCAAAGGGATCAAAGTTGCTAGAGTTAAAAATAGCGCCAATAAACCCAAAGCTGCTCTTGCATCATCAGGTTCGCTTAACTCATTTAAACTAGGACGCTCTAAATTTCGTTGCAAGAAAAGAATCAAAATTCCCCAATACAAAGGAATGGGATTACTCGGATTAAAAATTGCCACAATTCCAATCAAAACTAAAGTAGCAATTGTCGTGCGTCGGGCTGTTTTGCGTCCATAAATAGCTAAAACAATTCTACCTCCATCTAACTGTCCTGCGGGAAGTAAATTCAAAGCCGTAATCACTAAACCTAGCCAACCAATAATAGTCAAAGGATGGATATCAACAATTGGTTCTTGTAAAGCAGAACCTAAGACGACTTTTGCTAAACTTCCTACCAAAACCGAACCTTGGAAAAACTCAGTAGGTAACTTGAATAAACTACCAGGATGAGAAAGAATTAATCCAGCAATTAACATTAAAAGCGAGATAATTCCCCCAATAGCCGGACCTGCAAAAGCCACATCAAAAAGTGCAGTGCGGCTAGGAATTAAAGATTCAAAACGATTAATTCCCCCAAAAGCACCAATTTGCCAACTAGGAATAAAGAAAGGAAAACTAAAGCGAAGATCGTATTTTTTGGCTATTACTTGATGAGCAATTTCGTGAGCGGCTAGAATTGTCCACAGTCCTAAACTCAGAGGTAGCACCTCTTGGAAACGAGAAATATCGGTAAAGAAATCAAAACCAAGGAGGATTCCTGCTGCTTCTAAACTGGTAGCAATCGTGGCGACAAAAAGCACCACAGCCAAGACTTTTTGAGCAATAGTAGCAGGCTGAGGGTCATCCGTACTAGGGAGAATAATAACCACAGGTTTTCCTTCCGGACTTTCGACTAAAAAGAGTCGATATTTTTCACCCAAACGTTCTTTTAAACTAGCTGAAAGACGCGAATGAACTCGATCGGGGTCGTTGCGTAAATTACCGCGAAAAATGGCTCCTTCTTGATAAGAAATAGTTTCGGTAGCAAAAAAGGTGTCAATACCAAAAATACCTTTAATAGTTTTGAGGTCATCGTCAGGAATAGGAAGCACTTCTGGGGCGATCGCTGCACCGACGTTATGGTATGCGTTTTCTGTATTGTCTGTTGGTTCTGAAGACTCGCGTACCTCACCCTCAGCATTATTCTCAGCTTCAAGTTCCTTTAATCTTTGGGAAGCACGTTCGCGTAAGATCGCATCTTGACCTTCTTGACGCAATCGCCTTCCTAAATAAATGTAACCTCCAGCCGAAGCGACTAGCAAAAAGAGAATACCGACTAAATTGAGGTAAATTCCCGCAGAAAACAAGCCGAAAAATAACAGCCAGGGAGCCATGAGAACTACCGATTGTAACCAAGCCAAGATCCCTAGTTTGCCATAAGACCTGGCTCGATTGTAGCCCCAAATGAGAATACCTAAAGCGACGAGAACAATGGAAAATGTTGCAATAGTATCCGATCCGTTAAACATTTTTTTAGTGATTAGTCTGATGATTTAAACAGTTGCGATCGCTCGGAAAACTTGGTTGATAAATTTCCCTATTTTTGTTTTACCGCTTCCCGTGCTGCTCTGAGATTACCTTGATATTTCGTAAGCAAGCGAGAACTTTCTTCAGCATCTAAGCCGCTCCAGTGCATCAGTAGGGCTAGTTTAACTCGCTTTTTGCTATTTTCTAACAATTCGCTAGCCCGATCGCGGCTTAAATCGGTTAAATCTTGGATCGTTCTCACAGCGCGATCGCGTAACTTGGTATTGGTGACAGCGACATCGACCATGCGATTACCATAAACTTTACCTAAGCGTACCATTGCGCCTGTAGATAAGATATTTAAAGCCATTTTTGTTACCGTTCCGGCTTTGAGTCTAGTCGAACCAGCCAGAACTTCTGCACCTACCAACAAGCGAATATCCACATCTACATCCCACCGAACCTGATCCGCAGGAACACAAGCAATTCCCACTGTTTTTGCTCCTCTCGCTTTAGCTGCGGCTATAGCACCACGAACAAAAGGTGTAGTTCCTCCAGCCGTTATCCCGACAACCACATCCAAGTCATGTACTTGTCGTTGAGCGATCGCTTCTGCTCCATCTTCAGCTCGATCTTCCAAATCTTCCGAACTACGCACCAGCGCACCCGCACCCCCAGCAATTATCCCCTGAACCAGTTCCGGAGGAGTGCAAAAAGTCGGCGGACATTCAGCCGCATCGAGAACCCCCAAACGTCCGCTCGTTCCCGCACCAATATAAAATAACCTACCTCCGTGACGCAGCGCCTCAGCGATAATCTCCACAGCCTTAGCTAACTCAAAACGAGCCGCAGCGATCGCTGAGAGCGTTTTCGCATCCTCTTGATTAAACAGATCCACCAATTCCAACGAAGTTAAGCGATCGAGATCTTCGCTATTCGGGTTAACCTGCTCTGTGAGCAGATGACCTCTAGACTCGAAATTCTTCATCCTTCCGCCTTCTCTTACCTGAAGTTTAATTCTACAAAAGACCTTCCAATCTGCGGCGAATAGCGTCTAAATCGGACATTTCTGAGGCTTCTGCTGCTGATGAAGGTTTACCTTCGGCATTCCATTCCGTTTGTTCAACATTCGTTTCTGGGGGAACAGCTAACATATCTTCCTCAATCAACTCAGCATCATAACCAGCTTCACGGCAAAACTCCTCAATTTCCTCCGATTCAAACTCTTCCACCGTTGGTGTGAGAAAATCTTGTGCTTCCAACATCAAACCAAAACGAATCGCATCATCTTCCGACTTAAACATCAACACCTTATTGCGAGATCCAATCTGAATCGTGTGGATACCCTCATTTTCCGTCCGGGCGTTGAACAATAAAACATAAACGCGCATAGTAAATCAGAATCTCGTCACTATTCGACAACAGTCATTTATCTTCATTTATTAGATTATCTTGCTCTTAACCAGATTCAGCGACTCTGCCATAGCGAGCCACAAAATTATCACCAGGATTTGCTTGTTCGTGCAACCAAGCCCACATTTGATCTCCGAGGGAAAAATGCCACCACTCACCCAAATGGCGCTGAAACCCTGCTTTAAGCATCACTTGGTGCAATAACTCTCGATTGGCGTGATATTTTTTCCCTTCACTGCTGCTATCTTGAGCATAAAAAAGCGGCTGCGATCGCGGCGATAGTTCGTCAATTTCTGAACCCATCTCAACTATTTTCCCTTCTTCATCCACTAATGTCACATCCACTGCCGCACCAGTCGCATGAGGTGGCGGCATTGCTGGATCTAAACTGGGAATTGCCCAAAGTTGGTAAACTTCTTGCCAAATTGCTTGACTTTCTGGTTCCGATAAGTTCTCTTTCCTTAAGCCCCGCTCTTGCAACACCTGAGCGAAAGTGTAATCTACCATAAACTGCTGCACTGCCACAGGTCGATAAGCATCAAAAATCAGAATTTTCCCACCCGGAGACAACTGTTCTAAATAATTTTGCGCCGTAACTAAAGCTTTAACTACCCCCAAGCGCAAATAATAAGGGTTAACTCCACCATAATCAGCACCTAGTTTGACATAGGGATGGGGCGACTCTACCGCAAACCGCTCTAAAGGAATTGCTACAAGCGGTTCCCCAGATTCGCTAATTTTAATCTGTTGATATGGTTTCATAGTTTCTCAACTCAAAGGTAATAGAATTAGAGACGTTGCATTTTAGTTTCTCTTCTTTTCAACCGAATCAGGAACGGGATCGTAGCCTCCGGGATGCAACGGATGACAGCGTAAAACTCGGCGCACAGCCAACCAGCTACCGCGCCAAAAACCAAACCTTTGCACCGCCGTCAACGCATACTGGGAACAAGTAGGTTGGAAACGACACACTGGCGGAAACAAAGGCGAAATAAATATTCTGTAACCTTTAATTAACCAGATTAAGATACTTTTCATCAGATAACGCTAATCTAATACAGTGTTAATAGGCGACATTCTTGGTAAATCGCTTTAGTTTTTAAGTTGTATCCCCTTGGTTGAATCTACTATATCTTTATCTTGGTTGACTCCTCTCAGTGTAACGACTCTCTATTTAGTCGTTATTGTCCTGTTAGCTGAGGGATTAAATCGTTTATCCACCGCCGATGCTGAATTTACTCGTAAGGTGGTTCACATTGGTGTCGGGAATGTGATTATCTTAGCTTGGTGGTTAGAAATTCCCGCTTGGGTGGGGATTGGCGCTGCTGCGATCGCGAGTTTGATCGCTTTAGTTTCTTATTTTTTGCCAATTTTGCCTAGTATTAACAGCGTCGGACGACAAAGCCTCGGAACCTTTTTCTATGCTCTCAGTGTCGGGATCTTAGTTGCTTGGTTTTTTCCGCAAAATTTACCAGAGTACGCAGCGATCGGTATTTTAGTAATGGCTTGGGGAGATGGACTTGCGGCGGTGATTGGACGGCGTTTCGGTAAACATCGCTATCAAGTTTGGGGAATCGGCAAAAGTTGGGAAGGTTCCCTAACGATGACAGTAGTTAGTTTTGTCGTCTGTAGTCTCATTTTGATGACTTTGGGCAGCCAGATCGCCCAAATAATCTTAGTTTCTTCTCTGGTGGCGATCGCTGCTACCACTTTAGAAGCTTTTTCTAAACTAGGCATTGACAATCTTACCGTACCCCTAGGAAGTGCCGCTCTCAGCTTTTTCTTGATGCAACTTTGGTAATAAATGCCTCTCGCTATGCAGACTTGGTCACTGCTTGAGTTTAGCGAGAGGTAAAAGTAAAAATAAAAACATTCGTTTAGTTAATGGCAAACTGCAAGTTTTGAGCAGATCGCAATTCCCGTTGAATTTGCCCTGAGTTTAATGCTTCACTGAGAACAGCGAGGATCTCTAGGTCTGCGGGTTGATAACTTTTCATCGCTAACAACTGACGAATCAGACCTTCGGAAGCAACGCTCAAGCACCCTGTTTGAAAAGCTGATTGTACAAGCGTGTTAATCATTGCACTAACTTCTAAGAGCGTTTCTAGATGGTAGATATATTTAGTATCCGATCTTTTTTCTCTATAAAAAATGATTTCTATTCCTTCACAAGTGCGATCGTCCTCAACTCAGGACGAGGATCTCGATCACAATCAGCCCTAATCCAGACAATTAAGCACAAAAAGGCAATTGTGACAAGGTTTTACATTTAGGCAAATATTTAGAGTTTAGGGATCAAAATCTGTTATTGAAGTAGAAGCTATCAAGTAAAAAGGATAAAAACGGTGTTCGCGATCGCAGTCAAGCAAGAGCAGTACCAGACTTATATTCTCTCTCATGAAGAAGCTATGTCTCGTCTGGAGGTAGTACCGGAACGAGGTGGAATAATTACTCAGTGGCGCATCCAAGGGCAAGATCTTCTCTATTTAGATGCGGAACGCTTCGCTAACCCGAAGATGAGTGTCCGGGGCGGAATACCCATTTTGTTTCCCATTTGCGGTAATCTACCTAATGATGTTTATACTTACCAAGGCGAACAGTACAGTCTCAAACAACACGGTTTTGCTCGCGATCTTCCTTGGCAAGTAACCAATACCGAAACTGACGATCTAGCGAGTATTACTCTGGTTCTCAACAGCAATGAGCAAACCTTGGCTGTCTATCCATTTAAGTTTCAACTCGCTTTCACCTACGAACTCAAAGAAAATAGTTTAAAAATTCACCAGCGCTACACGAATAACTCTCAAACCACGATGCCCTTTTCCACTGGTTTGCATCCCTATTTTCTCATTGCTGACAAAAAGCTACTTAGTTTCGATCTTCCTGCTTCTCAGATTCAAGCCCAAGATACTAAGGAAGTTTATCCTTTTGAGGGTAGCTTTGATTTCGATGCTGACGAAATTGATGTCGCCCTTTTTCCAGTGACGAAAAACTCAGCCTCGATTACTCACAACCGCCGTCGCTTCAAAATTACAATCAATTATTCTGAACTTTATTCAGCCTTAGTTTTTTGGACAGTAAAAGGAAAAGATTATGTTTGTCTCGAACCTTGGAGTGCTTTGCGTAACGCACTCAATACTGGCGAAAGATTGACTCATCTGGAACCAGGAGCTACCTGTGAAGCTACAGTGGCAATGGAAGTTATGTACCTGTGATAATGCTTTTAGCCGTGCTTTACTCCTGGGACAAAAAAATAATTTGCGGCGAGGGTTCCTATTTCTAAAAAACTGTGTTATATTTAGAAACGGCGCGAACAAAGCGGAAAGTTCGCGGGTCGCTAACTCAACGGTAGAGTACTCGGCTTTTAACCGATAAGTTCTGGGTTCGAATCCCAGGCGACCCATTTTTTAGCTAACTCAGGCAAAAATTTTTGCGGGAGTTAGAGGTAGATAAATCTAGCGGAATTCTAGGAAATTCTGGGTTTCGGGAGTTACTCGCGATTGGCAAATTTCCGCCAGCGAATCATCCCTTAAGCCTAGTCATCAGCAAGATCGACAAAAGTAATACACCCAAATCGGCAAAAACAATTCGTCAGAAGTTGAAAAATATCTTAAGATTGACAAATAAGAGAAGTAACTTTCTAACAAAAAGTAATAAACAGGAGGAAATTTATGGCGCTCGTACCAATGCGACTGCTGTTGGATCACGCGGCAGAAAACGACTATGGTATTCCAGCCTATAACGTAAACAACATGGAGCAGATCCTGGCAATTATGCAGGCTGCTGAAGAAGCTAATAGCCCAGTTATTTTGCAAGCTTCTCGCGGTGCGCGTAAATACGCAGGAGAAAACTTCCTCCGTCATTTAGTTTTAGCAGCAGTAGAAACCTATCCCCATATTCCTGTGGCGATGCACCAAGACCACGGTAATAGTCCTGCTACCTGCTATTCTGCTATCCGGAACGGTTTCACTAGCGTGATGATGGATGGTTCTTTGGAAGAAGATGCGAAAACGCCTGCTAGCTTTGACTACAATGTTAACGTCACGGCTGAAGTGGTAAAAGTTGCTCACTCAGTTGGTGCTAGCGTTGAAGGTGAACTTGGTTGCTTGGGTTCTTTGGAAACTGGTAAAGGTGACAAAGAGGATGGTCACGGCTTTGAAGGTACTTTGACTAAAGAGCAGTTGTTGACCGATCCTGATGAAGCTGTTGAGTTCGTTGAACGTACTCAAGTTGATGCTCTCGCTGTTGCTATTGGTACAAGCCACGGTGCTTATAAGTTTACTCGTAAGCCTACTGGCGAAATTTTGGCAATCAGCCGCATTGAGGAAATTCACAGCCGTTTACCGAATACTCACTTGGTAATGCACGGTTCCTCTTCAGTGCCTCAAGAATGGCTTGATATGATCAACGAGTACGGTGGTTCAATTCCTGAAACTTACGGTGTACCAATTGAAGAAATTCAAAAAGGTATTAAGAGTGGCGTTCGCAAAGTAAATATCGACACTGATAACCGTTTGGCAATTACTGCGGCTATTCGCGAAGCAGCAGTTAAAGATCCTTCTAACTTCGATCCTCGCCACTTCTTGAAGCCTTCGATCCAGTATATGAAGCAAGTATGCTTGAAGCGTTACGATGCTTTTGGTACTGCTGGTAATGCTAGCAAGATTAAGCAAATGACTTTGGATGATTTTGCGGCTAAGTATGCTAAGGGCGAATTGGCTGCTAAAACTAAGGCGACTGCTTCTGTTTAATTGAAAGCAATTCAGTTGGCTTAAAATAATTTTCTGGGTAGCTATGAGTGGCTACCCAGTTTTTGTTTGAGTTTTTTGCTTTTAGACAAAAACTCGGTGTTGTAAAGAGGGCATTTGCTGGCGAACTTGTTTGAGTCGTTGAGGATTAATTTCGGCGATCGCTACTCCGGGCTTTTCTCCCCCATCGGCTAAAATTACTCCCCAAGGATCGACGATCGCCGCATGACCGTGGGATTGGCGCAGTTCGTAATGTCGCCCGGTTTGGGCTGGAGCAATTACATAGCAAGTGTTTTCAATTGCTCTGGCTTGAAGTAACACTTGCCAGTGATCTTTTCCTGTATAAGCGGTAAATGCCGCCGGAACGAACAAAACGTCAGCACCTTTACTGGAAAGGTGGCGGTAAAGTTCTGGGAAACGAACGTCGTAGCAAACAGATAAGCCTAAATTACCTAGTTGTTCTGTGAAGCAGACTGGTGGTAATTGCGTCCCTGCTACTACTGTTTGTGATTCTCTGTAGGTGTTACCGTCGGGTAAGTTGACGTCAAAGAGATGGACTTTTTGGTAACGAGCAAGTTCGGTTCCGCTAGGATCGATTAAAACAGCCGTATTGGCAACTCTGGTACTGTCTACAGGTACGGGAAAGCCACCACCAACAATTGTGACTTGGTAGCGTTGTGCCATCGTTTTTAGGAATTTTTCGCTTTTTTCAGCGATCGCTGCGGCTTGAGCGATTTTGTCTGATTCTTTGCCCAAAAATGAGAAGTTTTCCGGTAAAGTTACTAACTCTGCACCGCGATGGATGGCAAGTTCGATGAGTTCTTCTGCCTCGACTAAGTTTTTTTCGAGGTCAGGTTTACTGGTCATTTGGAGCGCGGCGGCGAGGTAGGTTTTCATTAATGCAGTTCAATTGACTTAGTACAAATTAATAAGATAGCTGTGCAAGTTGCAATTCGCTATATTTGATATTTTGCCAATAATCTGACCTGCTTTGTGACATACTCCGATAAAGATTACGATCTAAGCTTCTCACTAATTCCAGTTATTGCTCTGGATACATTGCAAGCTTGATTAACGACATCTGTTTGCTTTTTTCTTTTCCGCGATCTTACTCTTGACTAAATTTCTCTTTTGTGTATTTAGGGTTTAGCGATGGTTATTTTCTTTTCCTCGCGATCGCAGTTATCAATATAGCAACAAGTTATTAAGTTAAGTTAAATTATCCACGATGCTTATCTCTTTGAAAATCGATGAATCGCTTAATTTCCACCGCAAGCTAGAGGAGAAAAACAATTAAAACTGTTATAAGTGAATAATTTTCCTTCTAAAAGGAAAATTTAATGACTAAATCAGGCAACTAATCTCAGTAAAAACCCTGAAAAAAAATCTTCCTCCACTCGACAGATTCCTTTAGACAGATACAAGGCGATCGCACATTGTTTAACATACATACGTGAACAATCCTAAAGGAAATTCTTAATTAAATTTTTGGTTTTAGCTAATCAGGAGGAGTAATTCAATGGGTGCAATGCACAAAATCGTTAAACAAGCAATTACAAGCGGATTTTTGAGCATCGAAGCCGAAAATCAACTACGGCAGTTGTTAAGAAATAAATACGATCGCGAAGACTTTACCGCCTTCATGACTTTACAGGCAGAAGCAATGGAAGGTAGAGTAAAACAAGAATCCAGACAATTAGTGCGGAGTAAGGCGCTAGAAAATCAAGACCAGAACTTAAAAAGAGAATCGCGAGAACCAGCGATCGCTCAGGGAAACAATTTTCAGCCCACGAGTAGAATGGCGATCGCCTCTTAATCATTTCAATCGCGAGCAAAATTCTGACTCCAGGAAAATCCTTCTGGCAACAATTCTCTAGCCAAAACTTCTTTAATTCTTTCTCGCCCCGGAAAGATAACTACAGCATCAGCACCAAACTCATAAATAAACTGTCTGCAAGCACCGCAGGGAGAACAATCAGCCCACGAGTAAAATGGCGATCGCCTCTTAATCATTTCAATCGCGAGCAAAATTCTGACTCCAGGAAAATCCTTCTGGCAACAATTCTCTAGCCAAAACTTCTTTAATTCTTTCTCGCCCCGGAAAGATAACTACAGCATCAGCACCAAACTCATAAATAAACTGTCTGCAAGCACCGCAGGGAGAACAAAAAGTAACGGGAGCGATCGCGATCGCCCGAATTCTCATCAGATCTCCTCCTTCTTTCGTTACAGCCGAGACAATCGCCGTGCGTTCAGCACAAATTGTCATCCCATAAGAGCTATTCTCTACATTACAGCCAACAAAAATATTACCCATTTCAGTTAAAACTGCTGCACCTACTCGAAAACCGGAATAAGGTGCATAAGCTTTAGCTGTAACAGTTTTAGCTGCTGCAATTAACTCTACTTTCTCTTCTTCAGAAAGATTCATTCCAGTTAATAGTTACCAATCACCAGTCCCCAATTAATTCCTCCTTCCTCCTTGTTTCCCAATCCCTAATCCGCAGTCAGTCAACAGTGAACAGTGAACAGTTACCAGTTTACCCTCGAATCTGTGGTTCTTCTAATTCCATCTTCTTTAATCTCTGTGATTGGCAATCCCCACTGTTCACTGATTATTGATAACTACTAACTGAAATCCCCAATCTCTAAAACTCGACAAAAGAGTAACTAATCAAATATCATGATAGATCGCGTGTCTAAAGTCCTGCTCGGACCAGGTTGAGACATGACAAACGCCGAAATTCGGCTACCTGTACGGCAACTAAAAGGAAAATCTCATGACTTATGCAATTATTGAAACTGGGGGCAAGCAACTTAAAGTTGAACCCGGTCGCTTTTATGACATCGAACTGCTACCTATAGCAGAAGACGAAAATCATACCATCGAAAAAGTTTTACTGGTAAATAACGATGGCGAAATCAGTATCGGTCAGCCTTTCATTGAAGGTGCAACTGTAGAAGGTACGGTAATGCGACACTTGCGCGGTCGTAAAGTCATCGTTTATAAAATGAAACCGAAAAAGAAAACTCGGAAAAAGCGAGGACATCGCCAAGAATTAACTCGCTTGATGATTAACTCGATTAATCTTAATGGTACGGTAATAGCGGCTGCTAGCGAGTCAGCAGAAGCAACTCCTGCTGAGTCTACTGCTTCTGAATAAAATAAAAATAAGAAAGAGTTACATTCTCAGTAAAACTATCAAGGAAAAAAGAGGAAATTATGGCTCATAAGAAAGGAACTGGTAGTACGCGTAACGGTCGCGACTCTAATGCGAAACGGTTGGGAGTTAAACGTTATGGCGGTCAAGTAGTTCGTGCGGGTAATATTTTAGTACGTCAGCGCGGGACTAAGTTTCACCCGGGAAATAATGTCGGTCGCGGTAATGATGATACTTTGTTTGCTTTGATCGATGGAATCGTAACTTTTGAAAGAAAGGGTAGAAGCCGTAAGAAAGTCAGCGTTTATACCGCAGATGAGTTACAAGCTATGCAAGCTTAGTTTGTTGAGCTAGTCAAGTTACAGGTATCCTTCTGGGGATGCCTGTTATTTTTTTTTGCTAGTAACCAAACATTACAATTCTGGTGTGAGGATGCAGCGATCGCTCTACACTATTTTGAGATGTCAAATTAAGAAAATTCGTTTTTAACAACAAAGTATGTTTCCCATTCATCGCCCCCGCCGTCTACGTCAAAGTGATTCTCTGCGCCGTATGGTGCGCGAAAATATCTTGACTGCTAATGATTTGATTTATCCCCTTTTTGCTGTACCAGGGGAAAGCATCGCCGAAGAAGTTAAATCGATGCCTGGGGTTTATCAGTTATCGATAGATAAAATTGTTGAGGAAGCCAAGGAAGTCTACGATTTGGGGATTCCGGCGATTATTCTCTTTGGTATTCCAGAAAATAAGGATACTGAAGCGACTGGTGCTTGGCACGATTGTGGTATTGTCCAAAAAGCTGCCACTGCGGTTAAGGAAGCAGTACCGGATTTGGTCGTTGTTGCTGATACTTGTTTGTGTGAGTATACCGATCACGGTCACTGTGGTTATTTGCAAGTAGGCGATTTGACAGGTAGAGTTTTAAACGATCCGACGCTGGAGTTGCTGAAAAAAACTGCTGTTTCTCAAGCTAAGGCTGGTGCAGATATTATCGCGCCTTCGGGAATGATGGATGGTTTTGTGCAAGCTATTCGCGAAGGTTTGGATGAGGCTGGCTTTGAGAATACACCGATTTTGTCTTATGCTGCTAAATATGCTTCTGCTTATTATGGACCTTTTCGCGATGCGGCTGATTCCGCGCCTCAATTTGGATCTCGCCGCACTTATCAAATGGACCCGGCTAATGGTACAGAAGCACTTAAGGAAGTTGCCCTGGATATTGCTGAGGGGGCTGATATGTTAATGGTTAAACCAGCTTTGGCTTATATGGATATTATTTGGCGCGTTAAGGAAATAACTAATTTGCCTGTCGCTGCTTACAATGTTTCTGGTGAGTATTCGATGATTAAAGCTGCTGCCCTCAATGGCTGGGTTGACGAAGAAAAAATTGTTTTGGAAACTTTGACTAGTTTTAAACGCGCTGGTGCCGATTTAATCTTGACATATCACGCGAAAGATGCTGTGCGTTGGTTGTCATAATTAATTAAGCTTTTCGGTTTACTGGGGTGGGGAATCTCCACCCCGATTTTTATGTCAACAAATGCAGACAAAATCAACGGTAAAACTATTGCAACTTCTGTCAAGATCGTTACAATTAAAAATTGTAAGCCACGACTGTGTAGAAATATTAAGGGAAAAAACAGTCTCGATAAGTAGTTAGAAGCAAAGCGCTCGAAGCTAGGAGCTAACTGAGAAAGGCAAAAATTTTTTCACCTGAAAAAACACAGTAAGTAAGCGAAAAAAATTAGGAATTGCTCGTAATGGATTGCAGTAACATTTTATTTTGTGCTGACAAGACAAAGACCGACTATAAGCAACTGCAAGCACTGTTTAAATTAAGTGCTTTTTGGGCAGTAGAGCGAACAAGAGAAGAATGGGAAATCGCGATCGCCAATAGCGATCCAGTAAT
Organism: Oscillatoria salina IIICB1; assembly: GCF_020144665.1. NCBI lineage: Bacteria > Bacillati > Cyanobacteriota > Cyanophyceae > Oscillatoriales > Oscillatoriaceae > Oscillatoria > Oscillatoria salina. The sequence continues at coordinate 14,084 of NZ_JAAHBQ010000045.1, forward strand.
TAATGTTTGGGATGGAGAGCGACTGATTGGATTTGCCCGAGCTACCTCAGACTGCATTTTCCGCGCTACAATTTGGGATGTAGTTGTTCATCCAGAGTATCGCGGCGTTGGTTTAGGTCGCAAATTAGTCGAAAGTGTTTTAAGTCATCCTCGCTTAAATCGAGTCGAGCGAGTTTACTTAATGACTACTCACAAACAAAGCTTTTACCAGCGAATTGGTTTTCAAGAAAATAGCAGCACGACAATGGTGCTTTATAACAATGTTAATCAGCCAATTCCCGTGCTACAGCAGCAGCATCAGCAAGAGAAAGCGAACACAGTAGCCGTGTAAGCGGTTGAGAGTTTTCTTCCAGAGAAACAGGGACAACCTCAAGTTTTCCTCCGATTAATTCGATTAAGCTTTGAGCTAGCCAAAGCTTCATTCCGGGTGAAGGAAGAGATTTTGCTTGGGGATTTTTAGCTGATTCTGGTGTAACTGGAGTTACGGGTTGTTGGAGCAAGTCTGCGGCTTCACTCCAAATAGTAGTTGGAGAGTGGATATCGAGGTAGATTTGTGCTGTATTTGTCGTAGGATTACTCTCAGCAGAGAGAGCAATTGTCCCTTCATCCATTTTGGCGATCGCCGTATCGACTAACATGGTTAAGGATTGTTGTAAGCGGCGGAAATCAGCCAGGACATAAACTTTTTCTGAAGGTAGAGTTAGATTAAGTCTCAAGCTACGGTTAGCTGCTGGCAGCAGCATCAAAGTTTCCACTTCATTTAATACTTGTACCAACTGTACGGGTTTAATATCTGCGGGATTTGAGCCATATTCAGTTTTCGAGACATTAACAATTTCATCTAACAAGTTTAAAAGTTTCAGGGCAGATTGATGAGCTTGAGCGACAAATTCCCGTTCTTCTTCCGGAGAATCGCATAAATCTGACAAAATTAATTGATGAAGCCCAATTAAGCTATTGAGAGGCGATCGCAACTCGTGAGAAGTTCTTGCGAGAAAACCTCCTTTGAATTCACTCATTTGAGCAGCTAGATAGTAAGCTAGCCGAGTTTGCTTGAGTTCCTCTTTCAACGCTTCAATCTCATTCATCAATCTCGATCCTGGTGACAGCTTATTTTGATTTTATCGAAGAATGGGATAGTTTGGTTTCTAGTCAGGGTGTCAGGGTTTTAGCACTCGAACCAGAAATTATAACTTTTTGTTTTTAGGGATTTGTTTTTAGCGATCGCTGCTCTTGCAAACAGAATCTCCCCCCTTAAAGGAGGGAGAGAGTCAAACTTAAGGTTTTAGTTTCTCAACTGAATTTTTTCGGGGAATAAAGCCCCAAAAAAGAACAATCAATCTTGTTCTACTGGAGTTACAACTGATACCTGAGTAACAGAAGAATTAATCGCACTAGATTGCAAAATTGGTGTAGTAGTCACCGATTTTGTTGCCAAAGTAAAGAGTGGATTAGATAAAATTCCCGCTAAGGAAGTCGCTACCACCGTGAGAACTAAACCGACTTGCAAAGGACGCATTCCCGGTAAATTCCAGCGAATTTCAGGATAATTTTTCACAGTGTCAGACATTTCTTGCGGTTCTTTAACCACCATCATTTTGACAACGCGAATGTAATAGTAAATCGAAACCACACTGGTAATTAAACCGAGCAAAACTAAACCATAAAGTCCTGCTTGCCAGCCAGCCCAGAACAGATAAATCTTGCCAAAAAATCCTGCTAAAGGAGGGATTCCACCTAAAGAAAGTAAGCAAATACTTAAGCCGAGAGTTAGCAGAGGGTCTTTTTGATACAAACCCGCATATTCGCTAATTCGGTCGGTTCCAGTACGCAGAGAGAAGAGAATGACACAAGTAAAAGCGCCCAAATTCATAAACAGGTAAATCAGCAGATAAAAAATCGTGCTGGAATAGCCTGCATCAGTACCTGCAATTAAACCGATCGTCACAAAACCAGCTTGACCGATTGAAGAATAGGCTAACATTCGTTTCATGCTGCTTTGAGCAAGAGCAACGACATTACCCAAAATCATACTCAGGACTGCCAAGGCGCTAAAAATAAAGTGCCATTCTTCACTGACACCAGCAAAAGCCACAACTAAGAGGCGAATTGCCAAAGCAAAACCAGCAGCTTTAGAACCCACAGAAAGGAAAGCCACTACCGGAGTCGGCGAACCTTCATAAACATCAGGAGTCCATTGGTGAAAAGGTACAGCCGAGATTTTAAAAGCAATCCCCGCGATCGCAAAAACCAAAGCAACTGCCAATCCTAAATCTGTACCTTCAACTCGCGCCATTCCCGCAGCGATCGCACTGAGAATCGTTTGTCCGCCAGACAAACCGTAAAGCAGAGAAACACCATAGAGAAAAATCGCCGAAGAAGAAGCCCCAATTAACAGATATTTCAGCGCCGCTTCGTTAGAACGAGGATCGCGCTTCATATAACCTGTCATCAGGTAAGAAGAGATCGACAGCGTTTCCAGGGAGATAAAAATTGTTACCAAATCATTCGCCCCAGACAAAAACATTCCTCCGAGCGTCGCCGCCAGCATAATCGCGATAAACTCGGCTAAAGAAGTACCAGATTGTTCTACATAGCGAATTGACATCAAGATTGTCACCGCCGTTGACAGAACAACGATCGCGCGGAAAACAATACTGAGATTGTCACTATTAAAGCTACCTAGAAAACCAAGCGGCTGAGGATTGTTCCATTGAAAATAAAGTGCTACAACCGAGACAAGAATTCCCGCGATCGCTGCATAAGGCAGCCAACGCGCCGAATTCCGTCCCAGAATCAAATCTCCCACCAAGACCACCAATAAAGTGATAATGATGATTCCTTCGGGTAAAATTGTCCCAGCATTAAGCTGAGTAGCGACATTGCTAGCAAAGTCCATATTTGATAAGTTGAACCCCTTCAGTCACAATCCAAACTCAAGACTGGGTAGGGTTAACCTCAGCCCTGATTAGCAAATCTTAACGAAAAGCAATACATTTGGATTGTAACGTGCAATCTGCCTCGAATCTCAATCGCGATCGGGATTTTCTGCTCGACAGTTTGGCAAATTAGCAGTAATTATCGTTATTGTGGACAGTATTAACTGTGCGATCGCCGAATGGGGACTGGAAACTGGTGAGGTGGGGACTGGTGATTGGGGACTGGTGAGGTGGGGACTGGTGAGGTGGGGACTGGGGATTGGGGACTGGTGAGTTGGTTCAGTTATTGGTGAACAGTTCTCAAGTTCTCAGTTTATCTCTCAATTCCTCCTTATCCCCCTTGTCTCCCTCGTCTCCCTTGTCTCCCTTATCTCCCTTGTCTCCCTTATCTCCCAATCCCTAATCCCTAATCCCTAATCCCTAATCCCCAATCCCTAATCCCCAATCCCCAATCCCTAATCCCCAATCCCTATTAGCTATAACAGAAGTAATCGTTCCCTAAATCATTTAGGCGTGCAAATACCACTAATTGCTATTTTTCCTAGAAAGATCAACTCCTATGTCAACTCTCGTTATTGTCGAATCTCCTACCAAAGCAAAAACCATTCGTAACTACCTCCCGGCGGGTTATCGTGTGGAGGCATCGATGGGTCATGTTCGCGATTTACCTTCGTCAGCCGACGAAATTCCCGCACAATACAAAGACCAAAATTGGGCGCAGCTAGGAGTTAATGTAGAGAAAGACTTTGAACCGATCTACGTTATTCCTAGTAAAAAGAAAAAGGTTGTTAAAGAACTCAAACAAGCTCTCAAACAAGCCGATGAATTAATTCTCGCTACTGATGAAGACCGTGAAGGAGAAAGTATCTCTTGGCATTTGTACGAGCTACTAAAGCCGAAAATTCCGGTCAAACGGATGGTATTTCACGAAATTACGAAAGAGGCAATTCGCAAAGCGCTGCACGATACACGCAACATTAATGATAATTTGGTTCGCGCCCAAGAAACTCGCCGAATTTTAGACCGTTTAGTCGGTTATACTCTCTCGCCTTTGCTGTGGAAGAAAATTTCTTGGGGGCTTTCCGCAGGTAGAGTTCAGTCGGTGGCGGTTCGTTTGTTAGTCGAACGAGAACGTTTGCGCCGCGCTTTTAAACAAGGAAGTTATTGGGACCTCAAAGCTATTCTCGAACAAGAGAAAATGGCTTTTGAAGCCAAGTTAATTACTTTGGCTGGGAAAAAAATTGCTACGGGTAGCGATTTTGACCAAAATACAGGTCAAATTGCTCAAGGACGCGAAGTGGTTTTGCTGAATGAAGCTGAAGCGAAAGCTTTGCGATCGCGCTTGGAGGATAAAACGTGGCGAGTTAGGGAAATTGATGAACGGGCGACGACACGCAAACCTTACCCACCGTTTACTACTTCAACTTTGCAACAAGAGGCAAACCGAAAATTGAATATGTCGGCGCGGGATACGATGCGGACAGCCCAAAGCCTTTACGAGAAAGGTTTTATTACTTATATGCGTACTGACTCAGTACATTTGTCTGAGCAGGCGATCGCGGCGGCGAGAAGCTGTGTTGAGCAAATGTATGGTAAAGAATACCTTTCGCCCAAAGCCCGCCAGTATAAAACGAAAAGTAAGGGCGCACAAGAAGCCCACGAAGCGATTCGTCCGGCTGGGGAAAGTTTTCGTACTCCCCAAAGTACGGGTTTGGCTGACCGCGAACTCAAACTTTACGATCTAATCTGGAAACGGACGGTCGCTACTCAAATGGCGGACGCGAGATTAACGATGATTACGGTTAATCTGGATGTGGAAGATGCAGGTTTTCGCGCTTCTGGGAAACGGATTGACTTCCCTGGCTTTTTCCGCGCTTATGTGGAAGGTTCTGACGATCCCGATGCGGCGATCGAAAATCAGGAAGTCAATCTGCCACCATTACAAGTGGGCGATAATCCTGAATGTCAAGAGTTAGAGGCGGTTAGCCATGAAACTCAACCGCCTGCTAGATATACCGAAGCGTCGTTAGTGAAAACCTTGGAAAATGAAGGAGTTGGTCGTCCTTCCACCTACGCCAGCATTATTGGCACGATTATCGACCGAGGTTATGCCCAAATGCGCGGTAATGCCTTGATTCCTACTTTTACCGCCTTTGCAGTTAGTAGTTTGCTAGAAGAACATTTTCCTGACTTGGTAGATACTAGCTTTACTTCAAGAATGGAGCAAACTCTTGATGAGATTGCTACCGGAGAAGCCAAATGGCTACCTTATCTGAAAGAATTTTATTTGGGAGAACAAGGTTTAGAACATCAAGTTAAAGAACGAGAAAATCAAATTGACCCCAATGTGGCAAAGGCGATCGCGCTAGAAAATCTCGATGCTAAAGTCAAAATTGGTAAATTCGGACCTTACATCGAAGCTGAAAATGGTAGTGGTCCTGTGACTGCTTCTATTCCTGAAGATTTGACACCAGCAGATCTCAATCCCGAACAAGTCGAGATGCTACTGCGTCAAAAAACTGAAGGTCCCGAAAAAATTGGCTTGCATCCCGAAACAGGCGAACCGATTTATGTTCTCATCGGCAAATACGGTCCCTACGTCCAGCTTGGCGATAAAAGTGACACTAACAAGAAACCTAAACAAGTTTCTTTGCTTAAAGGTACTAAACCTGAAGATGTCACCCTAGATATGGCCGTTGGTTTACTTTCTCTACCTCGAACTCTCGGCGTTCACCCGGAAACCGGAGCGAAGGTCAAAGCTGGATTAGGACGTTTCGGTCCCTACGTCGTTCACGATCGCGGTAAAGAAGGCAAAGATTATCGTTCTCTCAAAGCTGAAGACAACATCTTGACAATTCAACTAGAACGTGCATTAGAACTTCTCGCCCAACCCAAGCGGGGACGCGGTGGCGGTGCTAGAAAAGCCAAAACACCTTTGCGCGAATTAGGGAATCATCCAGAGGACAACGAACCGATCGATATTTACGAAGGTCCCTACGGTCCCTACATCAAACACGGCAAAACTAATGCTTCGATTCCTGACGAATTAAAACCAGAACAAGTAACCCTCGAAAAAGCCCTGGAATTACTAGCAGAAAAGAAAGCCAGCAAAAAATCAACTCGCAGCCGGAAGAAAACTTCTACTAAAAAATCGAGTTGATCGCAGCAAATAAACTACTAACTCCTCCTTTCTTGGGGGAGTTAAATTTATAGCCTCAAGATACACAAATAGTTGTCAGTAACTTTCTTAGTTGTTACTTAAACTCAATTTTCTCACACCCAATTTAAATGCGTGACAGCTTAGGCTAAGAGAGAAAACCCAAGATATTCCCTCTTATTTACTAATAAACTTTTGACAACTTTTGCCGCTTAAACTAACAGCTTAATGACTCAAGTTAATGGTAGAATATCTGCTAATAACCTCTAAATATTGATTTGATAAATTTACATGGTATATCGAATTCTCAGTTTAGACGGCGGTGGCGTTCGTGGCATTCTCGCCGCCCAAATGCTTACTTATTTCGAGGAACTAATTTATCCCCAACCCTTACACGAATACTTTGATTTAATTGCCGGAACCTCAACTGGTTCCATCCTCGCTGCTGGCATTAGCATCGGCATGACAGCAAAACAACTGGTGGAATTATACGCTACTAAAACAGATATCATTTTTCCCTACTGGGGAACTTGGGGATATTTATCACCCAAAAGAATACCCCTAATTCTCAAATATGGAATTTCTGCACCAAAATTTTCTCACGACGGACTCATCAAAGTCTTACAAGAAGAATTTGGCAAAATTACCCTTGCTGAAGTTACACCCGAAGGTAGTTCTCGACCAAATTTATTAATTCCCTCTTACGACACAATTCATCGCAAACCAATTGTCTTTAAAAGCTGGCGACACGAAATGCCTTATGCCAATCTTTTTCTCTGGGAAACTTGCGTTTGTTCCGCTTCCGCGCCAACTTTTTTCCCCGCTTATGGAGTTATAGATGCCACAGGAAATATTATTTATTCTGCCGTAGATGGTGGTTTAGGCGCAAACAATCCCGCCGCTTGTGCCGTCGCCGAAGCCCTCAGATTAAACCTTCCCATTAGTGATTTAGCAGTTCTTTCTATCGGGACTGGCGAAATGATTAACCCCTTTCCTTATCGCAAAGTTAGAGGCTGGGGCGTTATTCAATGGGCAGGAAAAATCGTCGATATCTTGATGGATGCTTCCTTAGAAATTCATGAATATATTACCAGAGAAATAGTTTGTAATTACGAAGACAATCAACGCTACCTACGCTTGCAACCATTATTAACTTCAGAGTATTTACAAAAAGTCCTTGACGAAGAATTACTTTTAGACTTGTTAAGTAATCTCCCACCGAAGCCAAGAAAAAAAGTTAGAAAGGGAGAAATAGAAGTAGTTCAAGGTTTAGACGTGGCGAGTAATTATAACTTACAAATTTTAAAAACTTTAGGCAAAGCTTACGTCAAAAATGGTATAGTTATTGACCGACCAGTCAGTGAAAGATTGCAAGAATTTGTCCAAGTAAGTTCTTAGTAACTCTTGAGCACCAGAAAATATAAATCTATTTCATTTATTTGGAAAAAGATCAAGCAAGTAGACTGTCGATAAACTTCTCTTCTTGTTCCAAGTTGTAAATAAGCTCGTTCAAAGGATACATTGTCGCAAAATTGGCAGCTTCATTAACTCGCTTGGCAACTTCTTTAGTTACACATCCACATAAATAAAAACACTCACAATCAGGATTTTCTCGTCTGGTATTTTCAAAAGACTTCATCGCTGCTCCTACTCAAAATAAATACTAGCTTAAGTGAAAATTTTGCCCAGCGATAACTTGCTTTCGGACTTGAGCAAGACGAGTTAACTACTTTAGTATCTCTTGTAACAATAACCATTGGTACTCGGAGTCAATAACGAGACTAAGGAAAGTTCATCCAGGATGAAGATTGTAAAAAGTAGGAAATAAAAGGTCGTTTTCGTCCGAGTGGTACCAAATATTAGTGTAAAGTTATAGTTAACTTGTCAAGATAATAAGAGATGAGCTAATGAGCGTAGATAAATATCTCGAATCTATAGAAACAGTTATTCTCTCGCGACAACTTAGTCCTGTGGAGAGATTAGTGTTGCATCAGTCCTGGGTGGGACGAACTTATACGGCTATGTCCCAAGATTCTGGTTATGGAAATTCTTATCTTAAGGAAATTGGTTCTCAGTTGTGGGAGGCACTTTCTAAAGCTGTAGGGAAAAAAGTAACGAAAAAAAATCTGAATTTAGTTTTAAGCGAATATCTAGAAAAACAAACACAAACTAATGTAGTAGTTGCAATTCCGAAACTGGCGCATCCTTCTCCTGGTGCTGCTTTAGCCGCTAAATCACCTTTATATGTGAATCGTCCTCCAGTGGAAGAACTTGCTTGTGCAGAAATCAGTCAACCAGGATGTTTACTGCAAATCAAAGCACCTAGGAAAATGGGTAAAACGTCTCTGCTTAACCAAATTGTTGGTTGTGCTAGAGATTGGAATTATCACGTTGTCTATTTGGATTTTCAAGAAACTGAAGAAGCAGTTTTTTTGACTCTGGACAAATTTCTGCGTTGGTTTTGTTTAAATATTAGCAGGCAGTTAAATTTAGAACCGCGTTTAGAGGATTATTGGGATGAAGAAATGGGGAGTAAAGTAAGTTGTAAAATTTATATTAATAATTACATACTCAAGAAAATAGATCGCCCGATAATTTTAGCTTTTAATGAATTGAATAGAATTTTCGACCGTCGCGAAATTGTCCAAGAATTTTTGCCAATGTTACGATTTTGGCACGAACAAGCACAAAGGTTTAAAAGTTGGCAAAAATTGCGCTTAGTTTTAGTTCAATCTACAGAAATTTACTTTCAAATTAAGTTAAATCAGTCTCCGTTTAATGTGGGACTGTCACTCAGATTGCCACAGTTTAATTTAGAGCAAGTAAGAGAATTAGCTTTGCGTTACGGACTTACTTGGTTAGATAATAATCAGCTTAAAGAAATTATGGCAATGGTGGGAGGACATCCTTATTTGGTTAATCTCGCTTTTTATTACCTACGCCGGGAAAAAATTCTGCTGGAGGAGTTGTTGCAAGTTGCTCCTACACCCGCAGGAATTTATAGTAATCATTTACGGGGTTACTTAACGATGCTCCGAGATGAACCGCAATTAAAACTAGCTCTACAACAGGTTGTAAATGCTGGTGAAAATGTGAAGTTGGAAGCAATTACAGCTTATAAGTTAGAAAGTATGGGGTTAATCGAACTGGAAGGGTTTAGTGCGAAACCATCTTGTGAGTTGTATCGACTTTATTTTCGCCAACAACTGGGTAGAGAAAGAGAGGAAAAAGATCGCCAAATTTTGCAACGCTTCTCTCGCAAAGCAAATAAGGTTGATGAACTTACTCAGCTTGCTAATCGCAATTATTTTCAGGAATATCTAGAAACTCAGTGGCAGCAGTGCCAAGAAAATTCTTCTTTTTTGTCGATGTTGTTCTGCAATATTGACTATTTTGATTTTTATAGCAAAGCTTTTGGAGAGGAAGCAGCAGCTACTTGCATTCAACAGATTGGGATTACAATTGATGATTGCGTTATGAGGTATCCGAGTGCTTTAGTGGGACGTTATGAAAGTACCAAGTTTGGGGTACTTTTGCCTGGAGTCGATCAAATTTCGGCTGTGGCGATCGCCGAAAATATTCGTCAAAGTGTTAAGGCTTTGGCGATCGCTCACGATCGCTCTGTTTATGATGGTTTTCCGGAAGATGTCCTGACTGTTAGTATTGGTGGCGAAAGTCAAATACCACAACAACATTTTTCTTCCGATCTGTTGATTATGGCTGTTAATGAGGTTCTTGTTTTAGCCAAAAAAGAAGGTGGTAATCGTGTTGTTTTTAATTCTTAAATTGAATTTTCCTAGATTTTTTTCTTGGTTTTTTTAGTGATTTGGTAACTGGCGTAATCTTTATTTTATAGTTTTAATTTAACCTTAAATAACTAAGCAAAATTTGGTTATATATCCCTGATTTTTTGGCTACTTGAATCATTTAAGTGAATATTTTTCTCTCGTTTATAAGTTGTCAATTAGCGATTAGCAAGTTTTGTCGCTCGCTCAACTTACTTACAAAATAAAAAAAACCTCAGTCTTCACAAATACGAAGATAAATTTGATAACTTAGTCTTGTAAAATTCCCAATAGTTAATATAATAAAAATAATACTTTGGTCGAGAAAAAAATCAAAGAGTAACAGTGAGGCGTATTTTTGTGGTTAGACAAAAAAAGTAAAATAAATATTTCAGAAAAAACTCGGAAAGATTGTTTTGAAGAATGATTAAAGACGCGATCGGATATAACTACTTAGCTACACAAGTAATTGAGAGATTTCCAGAATCGTACAGTATTAGTTTAGTCTTGCTTTCCTTTTTTATTGCTGTGATTGCCTCTTACACAGCCTTAGACTTAGCAGGACGAGTTAAATTGAGTCGCCAAAAAATGCGTTTATTGTGGTTAGTGGGCGGCGCAATAGCTATGGGGATTGGTATATGGTCAATGCACTTCGTTGCCATGCTTGCATTTCAACTACCAATCGCAGTTAACTATGACATACTGAGAACCTTAGAATCTTTATTTTATGCTGTAATCGCCTCGGGGATTGCTTTGTGGCTATGGAGTCGTCCGACATCAGGGTTATCGTTGCTAATTAGCGGTGGTGTTTGCATGGGGCTAGCGATCGCCTGGATGCACTACACAGGTATGGCAGCAATGCAACTACAAGCAAAAATTGTTTATGACTGGGTAAAAGTAACTTTGTCGATCGCGATCGCCATTGGTGCATCCTTCGCCGCCTTATGGCTAGCATTTCGACTACAAGAAAAATCATCTCATAGTCTCATCGGGCAAAAAATCGGCAGTTCTTTACTAATGGGAACAGCCATCAGTGGAATGCACTATACGGGAATGTGGGCAACAGACTTTATTTGTCATCACCATTTAGGCGGAAAAAATGTTGAAGGAATTAATCAATTTTGGCTAGCAATGGCGATCGCTATTGCCACTTTATTTGTTTTATTTTTAGCTTTACTGGCATCGCTATTTGACAAATTTATCATCATTCATTCAATCCGAGAACAATCCCTAAAAGAAAGTGAAAAACGCCTGACCAAATTGATCCAAAATATGCAAGTTGGCGTATTGCTAACTGATGTAGAAGGCAAAATTATCATCAGCAATCCCGCCGCTAATGACTTACTTAATCTCTCTACAGAAAAATTGCCCGGTCGAGTATTCGGCGATTGGAAATTAATCCATGAAGACGGAACCCCCTTTCCCAACAGCGAGTTACCTGTACAAAAAGCGATCGCCACTCGCCAACCCATAAACAACATAGTTATTGGTGTAGAACATCCACAAAAACAACGTTGGTTACTGGTAAATGCCGATCCTCAGCTCGATAAAAATGGTAAAGTCGAACGAGTAGTTTGTACCCTAAGTGAAATTACCAAACAAAAGCAAGCAGAAACAGCACTACGTGAAAGTGAAGAACGCTTTGCCCTTGCAGTAGAAGGAACAAACGACGGACTTTGGGACTGGAACATCAACACAGATTACGCCTATTTGTCCCGTCGTTGGAAAAGTATGCTAGGTTACGAAGATACCGAAATAGCTAATCATGCAGACTCATTCAAAAAATTAATTCATCCCCAAGATATAGAGCGAGTATTAGGAATATTAAATGATTATTTAGCAGGTAAAATTCCTCATTACGAAGTCGAATTCCGAGCCTTACACAAAAACGGCAACTGGCGCTGGATACTCGCTCGCGGAATCGCCTTACGAAACGACTGCAATCAACCTTATCGCATGGTAGGTTCCCATACCGATATTACCCAACGCAAACAAGCAGAAACCGCCTTACGCGAAAGCGCCGAAAGAGAAGGTGCAATCGCGCAAGTCATCCAGAGAATGCGACAAACCCTGGACTTAAAAACTATTTTCGATACCACAACTCAAGAACTAAGGCAAGTTCTCAAATGCGATCGCGTCCTCATCTATCAGTTTAATTCTGATTGGAGTGGCAAAATTGTCTGCGAATCGGTAGGTTCCAGTTGGCGTTCTCTCCTCAACGCTCAACAAGATAACTTAATCGCTTGTCAAAATTCAATTGCAGAAACTAACTGCACTGTACTTAGTTTTGATAACTCCGAAAAAGAAATTTGTGATACCTATTTACAAAAAACCAGTGGCGGTGCTTACAACCAAGGTATCAATTCTATCAGCATTGCTGACATTTACAAAGCCAACTTTAGCCCTTGTTATCTCGAACTATTAGAACAACTCCAAGCCAGAGCTTATATTATTGTGCCGATTTTCTGCGGTAAACAACTTTGGGGACTACTGGCTAACTACCAAAATTCTAACTCCCGCTATTGGGAAAGCGCCGAAATCAAAATGGTAGCTCAAATTGGCACTCAGTTAGGCGTTGCCGTTCAACAAGCACAGTTATTAGCTCACACACAACAACAAGCAAGTGAATTACAAGCAGCAAAAGAAACTGCTGACGCTGCTAACCGAGCTAAAAGCGAATTTCTTGCCAACATGAGTCATGAGTTACGCACTCCCCTGAATGCAATTCTCGGTTTTTCCCAACTTCTCCACCAACAATCAACTTTAGATCGAGAATTCCAAAATTACTTAGAAATTATTAACCGCAGTGGCGAACATTTACTAACCTTAATTAATGATGTTCTCGAAATGTCAAAAATTGAAGCAGGGCGAGTTACTTTGCAAACAAGTAGTTTTGACTTCGATCGCTTTCTCGACGATCTCGAAGCAATGTTCCGGTTCAAAGCTGAATCAAAGAATTTAAAACTAATCTGCCAAAGAGAACCAAATATACCTAGATATATTAGTACCGATCGAGGTAAACTGCGTCAAATTTTAATTAACCTAATTGGGAATGCAATTAAATTCACTGAATCTGGTAGTGTCACCCTCAAAGTAAAAAGCGATCGCGAATATCTTCGGTTTTCAGTTATTGATACCGGAGCAGGTATTGCTATCCAAGAATTAGATAAATTGTTTGAAGCTTTCGGACAAACTCAAACAGGCTCAAAGTCTGGCGAAGGAACTGGTTTAGGCTTACCAATTAGCCAAAAATTCGTCCAACTAATGGGAGGCGAGATTGAGGTTCAAAGTACCCCCGGTGTAGGTAGTATTTTTTCTTTCAATGTTCAAATTACTACTGTCGAGGAACTAAATTCAGCAGCAGATTGTCCTTTACAGCCAAGAAAAATTTTGCACCTCGCTCCCCATCAATCTAGTTATCGTATTTTAATCGTTGAAGATAAATCTACAAATCGCCTTTTCCTTGTCAATCTCCTAGAATCTGTTGGTTTTGAAGTTAGAGAAGCTACCAATGGACAAGAAGCTATCTCGGTTTGGAATCAGTGGCATCCTCATCTGATTTTAATGGATATGCGAATGCCAGTTATGAATGGTTATCAAGCAACTCAGGAAATTAAAGCTTCTTTCCAAGGTCAGGAAACTTTAATTATTGCCTTGACTGCTAGCGCTTTTGAAGAAGAAAGAGAAGCCATTTTAGCCGCAGGATGTAATGATTTTGTCTGCAAACCTTTTAAAATAGAAGAACTTCTCAGTAAAATCGGTCAATATTTAGAATTGCACTATGTTTATGAAGAAGCACAAAAAAGCGAAAACATTAATTTACCAAAAAAGCTCAAGTCGGATTTAAGTCTTGATTTCTCAGCATTAGAACTTATGTCAATTGAGTGGAGGGAAAAGTTATACAATGCTGCGGCTCAAGGTAGCGATAGTTTAATTTTAGATCTGGTTGAAGAAATTCCTCAAGAACAAGCAAACATTGCTAAGGCTTTAGTTGACTTAGCAGAAAACTTTGAATTTGAAGAAATCATGCAGTTAGTTCAACCCTTGTCATTAGCTACTAAATGATTTCTTAGGGGTGCGGACTTGGGTACTATATTTTATTTTTGCTATTCCGCGACTGGACAAATTTGATGGATTTGTTGATAACATAGTAATCAGTTCCCTTCTTTAGGGCATTAAGGCGATCGCTTGATAGTTTGCGAGACTAAGGGGGCGATCGCTGTTTTAACTTTCACTTATTATCCGACTTATATTAGTCATTTGTCAAGTAGTTAAAGAAATAAATGGGTTGCGTTAGATTGCGGGTGAGAGAACTAGCTGACGAAAAAGGCTGGACGCTAAAGGAAGTATCTGAACGTTCTGGAGTAGTTTATAGCACTTTGAGAACTTATGCCCGTTCACCTGGACTAGCAACAGTGGATTTTACAGCCCTTCACAAATTAGCTCGTACTTTTGATGTGATGATAGAAGACTTGGTAGAGATTATTGAAGAGTGAGCGATCGCATTTTGTCCTTTTATGACCAAAAATCAATCCCCCACCGAGCGGTGGGGGATTAATTTTACTTACCTAAACTGCCAGACAATCAATTAACTAGGTTAACCAAACGCTGATGCAGTCGAGGCGATCACGAACGCCGCATAAGTCAGAATATAACCTACCGTGAAGTGAGCTAAACCAACCAAGCGACCTTGAACGATGGACATAGCAACGGGCTTATCCTTCCAGCGAACCAAATTAGCCAGAGGAGTACGCTCGTGCGCCCAAACTAAAGTTTCGATCAACTCTTGCCAATAACCGCGCCAAGAGATTAAGAACATGAAACCAGTTGCCCAGACCAAATGTCCGAAGAGGAACATCCAAGACCAAACAGCCAGGTTGTTCATGCCGTAGGGATTATACCCGTTAATCAATTGAGCGGAGTTTAACCAGAGATAATCGCGAAACCAGCCCATCAGATAAGTAGAAGACTGATTGAACTGAGCCACGTTACCTTGCCAAACACCGAGATGCTTCCAGTGCCAGTAGAAAGTTACCCAGGCAATGGTATTCAGCATCCAGAACATCGCGAGGTAGAAAGAGTCCCAAGCAGAGATATCACAAGTACCGCCACGACCAGGACCGTCGCAAGGGAAGGCAAAGCCGAAGTCTTTCTTATCAGGCATCAGCTTAGAACCGCGAGAATCTAAAGCACCTTTGACCAGAATCAAAGTAGTGGTGTGTAGACCCAACGCGATCGCATGGTGTACTAAGAAATCGCCAGGACCGATCGTCAAATACAATGAGTTGGTACTGTTGTTAACCGCTTCTAACCAGCCTGGTAGCCAGACGTTACCGTAATTGGGCCAAGCGGTAGTAGCAATACTATCTGGATTGGACAGCAAAGTGTCCATACCATAAAGAACTTTACCGTGAGCGCTTTGAATAAACTGAGCGAACACAGGTTCAATCAAGATTTGCTTTTCAGGAGTACCGAAAGCAACCACTACATCATTGTGGACGTACAAACCTAGAGTATGGAAGCCCAAGAAGAGGGACACCCAAGACAAGTGAGAAATAATCGCTTCTTTGTGCTGCAATACGCGGTCGAGAACATTACCCTTATTTTGTTCGGGGTCGTAGTCACGAACCAGGAAGATTGCGCCGTGAGCGAACGCACCCACCATGATGAAACCAGCAATGTACTGGTGGTGAGTGTAAAGTGCTGCTTGGGTAGTATAATCCCTCGCTATAAAAGCATAGGGCGGCATCGAGTACATATGTTGTGCCACCAAAGAGGTGATTACCCCCAGACAAGCCAAATGCCATCCCAACTGGAAGTGCAGAGAATTGTTGTAGGTCTCATAGATGCCTTGGTGAGGCATATTGAAAGGACCTTCAACCTTCTTGCCAAAGAATTCTTTAGCATCGCACATCTCTTTGATGCTGTGACCGATACCGAAGTTTGTCCGGTACATATGTCCAGCAACAATAAAGAGAACTGCGATCGCCAAATGGTGATGAGCCATGTCGGTCAGCCACAAAGACTCAGTTTGGGGATGGAATCCACCCAAGAAGGTCAGAATCGCCGTTCCCGCACCTTCAGAAGTTCCAAAGACGTGCTGTGCAGTATCTGGATTTTGTGCGTACACACCCCAGTTACCAGTAAAGAACGGAGCTAAACCTGCCGGATGTGGCTTCACTGACAAGAAGTTGTCCCAACCTACGTGCTGTCCGCGAGATTCGGGGATAGCCACGTGAATCAAGTGACCTGCCCAAGCCAAAGAGCTAACACCGAACAAACCAGCCAAGTGGTGATTCAGGCGATGTTCTGCACTCTTAAACCAAGACAAGCTGGGACGGAACTTCGGCTGCAAGTGCAACCAGCCAGCGAACAAGAACAATGCCGACAGTAACAATAGGAACACTGCTCCCATGTACAAATCATTGTTCTTGGTCATCCCAATGGTGTAGAACCAGTGGTAAACACCAGAGTAAGCAATGTTTACGGGGTTAGAAGCACCAGCACGAGTAAAAGCATCGACTGCGGGTGCGCCGAATTGAGGGTCCCAAATCGCGTGCGCGATCGGACGAACGTTGAGCGGATCTTTAACCCACTGCTCGAAATTACCTTGCCAAGCTACGTGGAAGAGGGTGCCGGAAGTCCACAGGAAAATGATTGCTACGTGACCGAAGTGGGAAGCGAAAATCTTTTGATACAGATTTTCTTCTGTCATCCCATCATGGCTTTCAAAATCATGGGCTGTGGCAATCCCGTACCAGATCCGACGCGTAGTCGGGTCTTGAGCTAGCTCTTGGCTAAATTTGGGAAATTTAGTTGCCATAAATCTTTTTGGAAATTCTCCTCCCTGACCAATGAGACTTATGCAATTAACTGCTGCTCATTTTTTTGTTTTACCTCCTGGAACCGAAGTTCCAGGCGGTAGTATTCTTGAAGCGGCTGTTTGTGCCGTTTTTATTGCTGCTTTTATCCTACTGTGATGATTCTAGCTAGGAAGAACGCCCAGGTGGTTACAATTCCTCCGAGCAGGTAGTGAGCTACTCCTACAGCACGACCCTGAATAATGCTCAGAGCGCGAGGCTGAATAGATGGAGCTACTTTCAGCTTATTATGTGCCCAAACAATTGATTCAATCAATTCCTGCCAGTAGCCGCGACCACTGAACAAGAACATCAAGCTAAATGCCCAAACAAAGTGAGCGCCAAGGAACAGCAAGCCGTAAGCCGACAAAGCTGAACCGTAGGAGGTGATCACCTGAGAAGCTTGCGCCCAGAGGAAATCACGCAACCAACCATTAATAGTAATTGCACTTTGGGCAAAGTTTCCAGCCGTGATGTGAGAGATCGTACCATCAGGAGCCACTGTTCCCCAGACATCTGACTGCATTTTCCAGCTAAAGTGGAAAATCACAATCGACAAGCTGTTGTACATCCAGAACAGACCGAGGAAAACATGGTCCCAACCAGATACTTGACAAGTACCGCCACGACCTGGACCATCACAAGGGAAGCGGAAGCCCAAGTTCGCTTTATCTGGAATTAAGCGAGAGTTACGGGCAAACAGTACGCCCTTAAGCAGAATTAAGACAGTAACGTGAATTGTGAAAGCGTGGATGTGGTGAACCAAGAAATCCGCCGTTCCCAAGGCGATCGGCATCATTGCTACCTTACCACCTACAGCAACGACTCCACCACCAAAAGCATAACTTGCAGGCTCAATCGCACTAGGAGCAGTTGCGCCTGGAGCCAGGGTATGAAGATTTTGTACCCACTGGGCAAATACTGGCTGTAGCTGAATCGCCGTATCTGAGAACATATCTTGAGGACGACCTAAAGCTCGCATTGTGTCGTTATGGACGTACAAACCGAAGCTATGGAAGCCCAAGAAAATACATACCCAGTTTAAGTGAGAGATAATCGCGTCGCGGTGACGGATTACCCGATCCAAAAGATTATTGACGTGCTGGGCCGGATTGTAATCGCGCACCATGAATATGGCCGCGTGGGCACCTGCACCAACAATCAGAAATCCTCCAATCCACATATGGTGCGTGAATAGAGATAGCTGAGTTGGGTAATCAACTGCAATATAGGGATATGGCGGCATTGAATACATATGATGGGCTACCAGGATTGATAGCGAACCCATCCATGCCAAGTTCCAGGATAGCTGGCAGTGCCAAGAATTTGTGAAGATTTCATACATCCCTTTGTGGCCTTCGCCTGTAAAGGGCCCTTTATGAGCTTCCAAAACTTCTTTAAAACTGTGGCCGATTCCCCAGTTAGTGCGGTAAAAATGTCCGGCTACGATGAACAACACTGCCAATGCTAGGTGATGGTGTGCTGTATCGCTTAACCATAAACCACCAGTTACTGGGTTTAGACCTCCTTTGAATGTCAGAAAGTCCGAGTACGCTGCCCAGTTTAAGGTGAAGAATGGAGTTAACCCCTGGGCAAAGCTTGGATAGACATCTGCCATCAAACTGGGATTTAAAATCCATTCGTGGGGTAGCGGAATATCAGCCACAGTAGCTATGGTTTTGCCACCTACTACTAAGGGTTTGCCTGCATCGATCGCATCCAAACAAGCGTTTATGGGCAGAGACACGTGAATTTGTTGTCCCGCATAACCCAAGCAGCCGCAACCTAGTAAACCTGCCAGGTGATGGTTCATCATCGACTCCACGTTCTGGAACCATTCCAGTTTCGGAGCGCGTTTATGATAGTGGAACCAACCTGCAAACAGCATTAAGGCTGCCATTACTAAAGCGCCTATGGCTGTGCAGTACAGTTGGAATGAGTTTGTGATGCCGTTGGCACGCCACAACTGGAACAGACCAGAGGTTATCTGTATTCCGTGGAAACCACCGCCCACATCAGCATTTAAAATATCTTGACCTACGATGGGCCAAACTACTTGGGCGCTGGGTTTTATGTTAAGCGGATTCTGTAACCAAGCTTCGTAATTGGAAAAGCGGGCACCGTGAAAATACATCCCGCTCAACCATATAAAAATCACTGCCAAGTGACCAAAGTGAGCGCTGAAGATTTTCCGAGAAATATCTTCTAAGTCACTTGTCTGACTATCGAAATCGTGTACGTTAGCGTGAAGGTTCCAAATCCAAGTTGTTGTTTTCGGACCTCTCGCCAAGGTTCGGTCAAAGTGACCCGGTTTTGCCCACTTCTCAAAAGAAGTTTCTACTGGGTCTTTATCAACCACAACCTTGACTTTTGCCTCTCCTTCTGGAGGACTAACTGTCATGAAGGTTCTCCTCCCTAGACCATGAATTTAAAAATTCCCTATTGGGAATATATTTTCCAACAATGCCAGCAATTGTGCGTTAAGGTCAACGCTTCTCACTGAATCAACAGATGCCCATCTCTAAAATGTCTGTTAACAAGAACACCTTACCTGTTGATGATAGAGCTTACTTACTCTTCTGCTCTGGGCAATTAACAATATTTAAACTTCGCTGAATTGTTGATGGTTTCTGGATCCTAGGCTAAAGTTTTCCAGACAAAAGTCAAGCTTAACTACGACTTATTTAACAAAATGCAACAATAAGTTAAGATTTGACTTTTTTAACCGTAAGTGCCATAACCTCTACAAAATGGCTTTGCTTTGCTAGTGAGTGTTGAAAATTGATTAGCTAAAGCTCATTTCTACAGCTACAGGAAAAGACTACATTCATAAGTAATCTTAATCTCCAACCTGAAAAAGAAAAATCTCTAAACTTACTTCAGCAAAAACTGCTTTTTCTAGAGAATAGGGTAGGAGGTGACACCGTATTCAGCTATATTGCCTATGGATAGGCTTGCATAGGAGAGGATCGCGTGTTGGCAGTCTACAAAAAAAAGCGAGTTAGAGCAATATTATCCTGGTTGTTAACAATAGTTTTGACCTGGGGTTTAGTTAGTTGTGGAGATCGAATCAAATCATCTGAGTCTTTTGAGACTCAACTAGGCTCTCCGACAACTGGAGAGAAACTTACAGAAGTGGCTCCTCCAGAGGTAATTCAACAATTAGGGAGAAAGCTGAATAAATACCGACCACAGGTAAGTATTCTCAGTCCGGGAGTCGATCGAGTTTTGCCAGATACTTCAGTAGAGGTAAAGCTTCAGGTGCGAGATTTACCTGTATTTAAATCTGAATTGGGAATTGGACCGCATCTAACGCTCATTTTAGATAACGATACCTATCAGGAAATTTATGACCTAGATCGCTCGATCTTGTTGAAGGATGTAGAACCTGGTACCCACACTTTACGAGTATTTGCCTCTCGTCCTTGGCATGAAAGCTTTAAAAATGAAGGAGCTTATACTCAAACCACATTTCACATTTTGACGAAGACAGGAAATAATGCTCCTGACTCTTCTTTGCCATTGTTAACTTACAATCAACCTTTGGGTAGCTATGGTGCTGAACCAATTTTGCTCGATTTTTACTTAACTAATGCACCACTGCATCTGGTAGCTTTGGAAAACCCGGAAGATGAAATTGCTGATTGGCGAATTCGGGTGACAGTCAATGGACAAAGCTTTTTGATGGATACCTGGGAACCAATTTATCTCAAAGGTTTTCATCCGGGACAAAATTGGGTTCAAATCGAGTTTCTCGATGAGCAAGGTCAAGTAGTAGTAGTAAATAACGGCACCTTTAACAATACAGTTAAGCTGATTAGCTACGAACCGAATGGAGCAGATCCCCTTTCTCAGCTAATCCGAGGAGAAATTTCTACGGCGATCGCTCAAAGTATTGTCGATCCTAATTATCAACCAGAACCAGTTCCTCAGCCAGAAGAAGTTCCAGAAACTATACCAGAAACTACTGAAGAACCTACATCTGAGGAAACCCCGGCAGTAATTCCACCCCCAAGTGAACAAGCAGCACCACCACCTGTGGTGACACCGGAAACACCTACTGAACCAGAAACCAAACCAGAAGTTATTCCACCATCAGTAGTGAAACCGGAAATAACTACTGAGGAAACACCCACCGAACCAGAAACCGAGGAAACCCCGGCAGTAATTCCACCCCCAAGCGAACAAGCAGCACCAACACCTGTGGTGACACCGGAAACACCTACTGAACCAGAAACTAAACCAGAAGTTATTCCACCATCAGTAGTGAAACCGGAAATAACTAGTTCTACTGAAACTGAAAAGTCAAAGAAAGGATTCTTTGGTCGCTTACTACAATTTTTCCGAAAAACACCAACTTCTTCATCACCAGAAGTTTTAGAATCTCCTTCTAGTGAGCCAAAATTAGAACCAGAAATTCCGATCTTGCCAGAAAAAACAACCGAAGCTATTGAAGAGTCTGGGGAAAATCTTCTCCCTAGTGAAGAAGTCGAGTCCACTACTTCTGAGTCAGTAGTTCCGACTCCAGCACCAGTAGCTAAACCAGAAATAGCTCCTGTGGCACCAGAAAAAACAACCGAAGCTATCGAAGAGTCTGGGGAAAATCTTCTCCCTAGTGAAGAAGTCGAGTCCACTACTTCCGAGTCAGTAGTGCCGACTCCAGCACCAGTAGCTAAACCAGAAATAGCTCCTGTGGCACCAGAGAAAACAACCGAAGCTATTGAAGAGTCTGGGGAAAATCTTTTCCCTAGTGAAGAAGTCGAGTCCACTACTTCCGAGTCAGTAGTTCCGACTCCAGCACCAGTAGCTAAACCAGAAATAGCTCCTGTGGCACCAGAAAAAACAACCGAAGCTAGTGAAGAAGTGAAGTCCACTACTTCCGAGTCAGTAGTTCCGACTCCAGCACCAGTAGCTAAACCAGAAATAGCTCCTGTATTACCAGAAGAAAACACCAAAGCTACAGAAGAATCCGAGAAGAATGCTGTTACCACTAAAGAAGTTGAATCTACTACTTCCGACTCAGAGGATGTAGTTCCAACTCCAGCACCAACAAAAGTAAAACCAGAGATACCGACTATACAGCTTAAGGAAACTAAAAAATCGTTGAAAGAGTCACCTCAATCAGGAAAATCTCAACTTCTTCCTGGGGAACCATATACCCTACCAGAGATAGTTGAAGATGCTCCTATTAAGGAACCTGTGGAGCCATTAGAAGAAATTGCTCCATTAAAAGAACCTCAAGCGACGGAAACAAAACCAGAAAATTCCCAAGAGCGATCGCCAGAGTAATTAATCTCTAACCTGGGCAGTAGAGCAAGAGCGCTCTGCTGCCCGCTCTCCTGAAAATTACCCAATAAATTAGCTATGGGATGTTTGTTTCATCAGGTAGAAGCAGCAAGGCTTTAAGTTTCGCTATTTTGGTCAGATAACCTTGACAAGTAACAAATTTAGTTTTTATCTTCTCTGAAAAAATTTTTATGACCATGACTCGCGTTAGAGCGCCTGAATTTCCGATCGACGCAACCTGGCTAAATACCAATCAACCTCTTACTCTCAAACAACTGCGTGGCAGCATTGTTCTGCTTGACTTTTGGACGTATTGTTGTCTTAATTGTTTGCACGTACTTCCGGATCTAAAGTATTTAGAGAAAAAATACCCCAATAGTTTGACAGTTATTGGTGTTCATTCAGCGAAGTTCGATAATGAAAAAGAAGCTGAAAATGTTCGTCAGGCAATACTGCGCTACGATATCGAGCATCCGGTAGTCCTAGATAGTAACTTAACGATTTGGGGACAGTACGCAGTGCGAGCTTGGCCTACCTTAATGCTCATCGATCCAGAAGGATATGTAGTTGGTTACTTATCTGGTGAAGGTAATCGCCAGGTTTTGGATCGTTCGATCGCGGAAATGATTCGCGAGATGGAAGCGAAAGGAACAATTAATTTTCCCCAACTAAGTTTATCTTTAGAAAAACAGCAACGTCCTTTGACAACACCTTTGGCTTTTCCGGGTAAAGTCTTAGCTGAGGAAGAAAGCAATGGCGGCGCCGAGCTTGCGGTACGCTGTTTTATTGCTGATACAGGTCATCATCGGATTGTAGTTAGTAATTCTCAGGGTGAGGTACTGCAAATAGTTGGTACGGGTAAGTCTGGTTTCCAAGATGGTTCTTTTGACGAAGCTGAGTTTGGAGCTCCTCAAGGTATGGCTTGGGATGGCGAAAAAGCTTGTCTCTACGTTGCGGATACAGAAAATCACGCGATCCGTTGTCTAGATTTTAATCGGAAACAAGTAAAAACTATTGCTGGAACTGGAGAGCAAAGTCGTAATATTCATCCTCAACAAGGAGAAGCTTTAGCAACTGCTTTTAATTCTCCTTGGGACTTGGAAAAGATCGGTGAGAGGCTTTATATCGCAATGGCTGGTTCCCATCAAATTTGGTCAATGGATTTAAACGCAGGTACAGTTGAAACTTATGCGGGTATCGGGAGGGAAGCTTGTTTTAATGGTTCTTTGACAGAAGCAGCTTTTGCTCAACCGAGTGGAATTACTACTGACGGTAAAGAGCTTTTTGTCGCTGATAGTGAAGTTAGTTCGATTCGTGGTGTGGGATTAATTGAACCCGCAAAATCCGCAACTGGGACTGGTGCTACCGCCGCACCAATTGTGCGTACTGTCTGCGGTAGTGGCGAACTTTTTGGTTTTGGGGATAAGGATGAAGAAGGTTTTGAGGTTCGCCTCCAACATTGTCTGGGTGTGGAATACGCTCAAAATTATCTTTGGATCGCAGACACTTACAACCATAAAATTAAGCGTGTTGACCCGAAAACTGGTATTTGTCAAACTTTACTTGGAGATGTCAGTTCCGGTAACAAGGATGGTTGTGGTACTGCGGCTCAATTTTCCGAACCATCGGGCTTAAGTGCTACTAGCTCTCATCTTTATATTGCTGATACGAATAATCACCAAATCCGAGTTGTGGAGTTAGCTACTTTATCAGTTAAAACTTTGCCGCTTATTGGGTTGTGCGCTCCTAGTGTTTGCCTGCCTAAATAAAATTTTCTGCAAATTTATTTGGTGCGAAATGTCAAACATTAGTGAGAATTTGTAACACTCTGGGTAAGTCATTCAGTTCGCCAACAATTTTGCGGACAGGTTGGGGAAAAACTCGTACTAAAGTTGGAGTAGCAGAAACTTGATTAATTTCAGCTTGTTCTGGGTGCTTAAAAATATCAATGACTTTCAGAGTATAAGGATAACGCAGTCCTTGTTCTAAAACTTGGTGTAAGCTTTCGAGAGTTCTTTGAGTGGGTGCATTTTGACCCGAAACGAACAAACGTAGCACGTAACCGGAAGATTTAAAATCTTGTGACTGGCTTAACTTTGAGATCTCGTCAGTGACAGAAACTTGCTTACTATTGTCTAAGCGTACAATCAAGTCTTGTGGTTCCCACAGTTGGGGAAATTGCTGTCTGTAGGTTTCCAAAACCATTGGACTACAACTTACATCTTGCCAAGGTGCTACTCGCCAAACTAGCTCATCAGTACCAAATACAGCGTTCAGAAGAATTTGATAGCGTTGTACGGGCGGATAAATTTCTGCGAGGGTTTTTACTTGTCGAGTTTGAGGATCTAACCAGCGATCTACTGTGGCTGTATATCCTGGTACTAAAAAATGTGGTGGTTCTGACAAACCAAGCAAATTTTGTAATCCAACACACAAGTTTAAGTGCCAACGACCTTGTTTACTGGGGTCAATACAATAAATTAAATCTCCCCCAGGTGTAAATAGGGCAATCCCTTTGAATAAATGGGGGAGAGAATTTTGAAATTGAATCAAGGCAACAAGCTGAACTGAGATAAGAACTGGAAATTTGGTGTTTGCTGGGGGCTTGCTTGCCACCAACTGGTACCTTTTTACTTTGAGCGTACTCTTTCGGAACGGTTAAGAACATTAAACAACATTATAGAAGATTTATCCCACGCCAAATCAGCAATTACGGCGTGGGCTTCTCGCTTATCCAAGCAAGCTAACTTTTGAAAACTTAATGCTAGATTCTGCCACGCAGCATCTGAGCCATTTCATTAGGTGTGGGCGATTTTTCTAAGGCAGTTTCCTCGGTAATACGTCCTTCTTGATAAAGGTTAAAGAGGGATTTATTGGTAGTAGTCATGCCATCGAATTCACCGTCTAGCATTAACCCTTCCATTCCTTCTACATCGTCTTTACGAATGTATTCCTTCATTGTCTCTGTATTAACCAAGATATCGTGATAAGCAGCTCGTTTGCCATCGGTAGTGCGGCATAAACCTTGAGAAATTACAGCCACAAGAGATTCAGCGATCGCTACGCGCATGGAATGTTGTTCTTCGGCAGTATACAGGTTGAGAATACGCTCAATGGTTTTAATGGCGCTGTTAGTGTGTAATGTTCCCATTACTAAGTGACCAGTTTGAGCGGCTTTTAAGGCGGTGTTTACAGTTTCTTTGTCCCGCATTTCCCCAACCAGAATAATATCGGGGTCTTCCCGCAAGGCTGCTTTGAGGGCGTTGTCGAATTTTAGGGTATTGGTGCCTACTTCCCTTTGTTTGATCAACGATTTCCGGCTTTGATGGACAAATTCAATCGGGTCTTCAATTGTGATAATGTGCTTGGGGTGGGTTTTATTAATGTAGTCAACCATTGCCGCCATTGTCGTTGATTTACCCGAACCCGTCGGACCTGTAACTAAAACTAAACCTTTATGAGCGTCGGAGATACTTCGGAAGACTTCTGGAAGCCTGAGTTGCTCCATTGTCAAGATTTTCAGGGGAATTAAGCGCAATACCATTGCTGGACCGGTCATGGTATCAAAGACGTTAATCCGGACGCGAGCAAATTCATATTGGGTGGCGCCGTCAAATTCCAGGGTGTCTTGAAATTGCCGCACTTGTTCGTCAGTCATGACTTCGTGCAGCCAACTCATGAAGGTGGGATCGTCGGTTTTGGGTAAATCTTCTTTAACTGTCATTTCACCGCGATCGCGGAACCGAGGTGTTTCGCCTACTCCTAAGTGAATATCGGAACATCCTTCTTCATGAGCTTGGTGGATAATTTGATCTAAAGTTGGTTGACCTGGCGAGCGCTCCGGTCCGCGAGCTACTGGTGTTGCTGGTGCTGCTGGTGCTGCCGCTTTACCGCTCCGAGGAGGCGGTGCTACACCCGGACGCGCCATTGGTGGTGGTATGGGTGGTTTTTTTGGCGGCATTGCTCTGGTTGCTTGTGCAGAGCCTGCTGAAGCTATCGCTCCATTGTGAGTTTTCCCAGACATGACCTCTGTATCTGTTGATGCTTCTTGAGCGAGCCGAGCTGCCATTGGTGGTGGCGGTGGGGGGGGAGGGGAGATGCGCTGACGCTGTTCTGGCATATTTAAACTACTACGCTATTCTACAAAGCAAATTTACTGACCATTGTATATAGTCTTCCCTAATCTGGAGTTTGAGTATCATTACTCTTGACCAGCTATCTGTTTCGGTGTTTCTTTTTTTCGATCGCTAATTACTCTCAATTTTTCCTCTTTAAAAATAGTTCATTGCGAACATTTAACTCTTATTTTTAACTTTCATGAATTCAATTATGAGAAATATCCCAGTTTTTGTTAAAAAATGTCAAGCAAATTTTCTTTAGCTAGAAGTGGCGTAGGCAGACTGTTCTGTAAAGGCGATCGCGTTCTTTTTCACTCACGGACAGAAGTTTTTCGCGACAAGAGACTCAATGCAGAGTAAGGCTATTTTGGGGCAATACTTCTATCTCAAGTAAGATTTTTCCTGTACTAGCTCGAAGAAGATAAGTCTTTACTTTACAATTCGATACGCACAAATTATTGACTTTGACTGTAAATTTTTTTTAAGAACTGCTCATCTTAACTAAGATTTTCCCTATACTGATTTTCACGTACTAATTTTTACAGTTTAGCTATTTCAAGCAAGACCAAGTAAAAGAAAATTGTTTAATTTACTGATGTGGAAAATAGGAGGTCAAAAATATGGAAATGTTACAAAAGCAGAATCTAGCAAAAACCTATTCTTTAACAGTGGTTAAAAGCTTTTTGGTTTGGAGTTTCACTTTAGGAGTTTGCTTGTTAGTTGTGGGCTTTCCTCTAGTCTTCTTGATGGCAACAATAGGCGTGCTTTCAGCGATTGTGTTGCAATCAGTATTACCAGCTAGCGCAGTTTTGCTAGTAGCAAGTAGTTTAATCGGCATTAATTTACTCTTAGTGATTGTTGGTGCAGCAGTGCTAACTCTCAAAGGAGTTCATCCTCAAGAAGTCAGTTGGCTGCACTGGCTGCACGGAAAAGGAAAAATTATTAATAATCCGATTTATGCAGCTTGTCCTTTGACTTGTGGAGTTATTAAATAAAATCAACTGCTTTTAGTGAATTGATTTTTGTCGTCTGATATAACTCAGTGCAGCCCGGTAAAAACCGGGTTTTTTCCTGTGTTTACCAGGGAAAGTAGAAAATAGGGTTGCTAAATGCCAAAATTTTCCTACGATTGGAAAGGTTTAAGATTGATAAAACGACAATGACAGCATCAGCCAACTCTATTTGTATTACTCTAGGAACTCGTCCGGAAGCGATTAAACTTGCTCCAGTGATTCAGCAGTTTCGTAACTCCCAGATGTTTCAAACTTATGTCGTCTTAACGGGACAACATCGAGAAATGGTCGCTCAAGTAATGGAATTATTCCAGTTAAATGCGGAGAGAGACTTAAAAATTATGCGCTACCAGCAGACACTAACAGATATTACCTGTCGGAGTTTGCAGGGACTCGAAACGGTGTTCAAAGAAATTCAGCCGCAAGTAGTTTTAGTTCAAGGAGATACGACGACTGCTTTTGCAGCAACATTAGCAGCTTTTTATCAAAAAATTCCGGTAGGTCATGTAGAAGCAGGTTTACGGACGGATAATTTATTTAATCCTTACCCGGAAGAAGCTAACCGTCGCTTAATTTCTCAACTCGCGCAACTAAATTTTGCTCCTACTTCCTTCGCAGTGGAAAACTTACAAAAATCGGCAGTTACTGGAGAAATTTATCAAACGGGAAATACAGTAATCGACGCTTTACTCACAGTGGCAAAAAAGCAACCTGAATGTAAAGTTCCTGGTTTAGATTGGGAAAAATATCGAGTAATGTTAGCTACAGTTCACCGACGAGAAAATTGGGGTAAACCATTAAAAGATATCTTGCAGGGATTTAAGCTAATTTTAGAGAAATTTCCGGATACAGCTTTATTATTACCGATGCACCGCAATCCGACGGTAAGAGAACCGATTAAAGCTTCCTTAGCCAATCATCCGAGAGTATTTTTAACCGAACCTCTTGATTATGCAGAACTGGTTGGTGCAATTCAACGTTGTTACTTACTTTTAACTGATTCTGGTGGTTTACAGGAAGAAGCACCAAGTTTAGGTAAACCCGTGTTAGTTTTGCGCGAAACTACTGAAAGACCCGAAGCGATCGCTGCCGGAACTGCTAAACTGATCGGTACTGACTCAGATAAAATTTTAGCCGCCGCGAGTAAATTACTCAGCGATACTACTGCTTATGAAAAAATGGCGACAGCAGTTAATCCTTTCGGCGATGGTCGCGCGGCTGAGAGAATTTTACAAATAGTAAAGCAGTTTTTGGCTAATTAAATTCACTAGCGATCGCTCTTGCCACAAGTTACATAAAATTAGACAATCGAGCTGACCCCGATTGTGAATTTAACTAGCTTAAATTCAGCTACAAAACAATTTCTAACTTAGGGAAGATGAAAGCGATCGCGATGACTACTCCGGGCAATCCTGATGTTCTCCAACTTCAGGAAATGCCTACACCCCAAATCAAACAACCTACTCAAATCCTTGTCAAACTTAAAGCCGCAGGAATTAATCCTATTGACACCAAAATAAGGAGTAGAGGTACTTTTTACCCCGAACAAATGCCTGCTATCCTCGGCTGTGATGGTGCAGGAATTGTTGAGGAAGTAGGTTCGCAAGTGACTAATTTTGCTCAAGGGGACGAAGTGTATTTTTGTCAAGGGGGTTTGGGCAAATTATTTACTGGTAATTATGCCGAATACGCTGTCGTTGACGAAAAATTTGTCGCCCACAAGCCTAGTAATCTTTCTTGGGCGGAAGCTGCGGCTGCGCCCTTAGTTTTGATTACCGCTTGGGAATCACTTTACGATCGCGGGCGCTTGGAAGCAG
The DNA here is from genome assembly GCF_020144665.1 of Oscillatoria salina IIICB1. Taxonomy (NCBI): domain Bacteria; kingdom Bacillati; phylum Cyanobacteriota; class Cyanophyceae; order Oscillatoriales; family Oscillatoriaceae; genus Oscillatoria; species Oscillatoria salina. The sequence goes on from NZ_JAAHBQ010000045.1 coordinate 43,059, forward strand.
GGCGGAGAGTCTTAGTTCATGCGGGTGCTGGCGGAGTCGGTCACGTGGCTATACAATTAGCTAAACTACAAGGAGCCACGGTTTGTACCACGGTTGGCAGTCAAGAAAAAGCCGATTTTGTCTCTGGTTTAGGCGCAGATTATCCGATTTTCTACAAAGAAACCGATTTTGTTGAAGCGGCTTTAGACTGGACAGAAGGAGAAGGAGTCGAACTTGCTTTTGATACCGTCGGTGGCGAAAATTTTGTGCAAACTTTCGGTGCAATACAACTTTACGGCGATTTGGTGACTTTATTGCAACCCAGTGCAGAAACAAATTGGAAAGAAGCGCGATCGCGTAATTTACGCATTAGTCTCGAATTGATGCTTACTCCTCAGTTAACTAATAATATCGAAGCACAACAAGAACAAGCGAAAATTCTCCAACAATGTAGTCGAATGTTCGAGCAAAAAAGGTTACAAATTCACGTTGCAAAAACCTTTCCTTTACAAGAAGCTGCTGCCGCACATAAGCTACTCGAATCTGGTTCGATGATGGGAAAAATTGTCCTAATTATTGATTAAATTTCACGGATAATCAACTTCATCCGGTTGCTTTTCCACATTCCGCCAAAACTCTAAACCTTCTTCTCCTGTCGTACACTTTCCACCGCCAAAATTCTCTTGATTAACGCCAAAGAAAGTGCAAAAATTTTTGTAGCAACCGATCGCTCCTGCTTGATGGTTGGGAAACAGTAAATTATATCGATGTCCGCGACTATTCATCCAACCATCAACAACTTCAGTTATTTTCGGTAAAGTGGGTAATTGCACTTTCTTGTCAGTTTCGACTCCATTAATTACGGTATAATACGCCTGCATTGAAATATTTTCTGCGACAAATTCCTGACTGGAAAAACCATATTCCTTTTGCAGATCTTTAGCACAAGTTCCTTCAGGAGTGACATGGTCAAAATAATCTCGCTTATACATATCTTTCGAGCGAGCTACAGCTAAATTATAAGCTCGTTCGTCCCAATTTAGTTTATTTCTACCGTGTATTTCTCTCAGCAGATTAACATAGGTAAATCCTAGTTGACATTCAGCCTTTCTTTCTGGTGGAATCGCTAAAAGTCTTTGAATAAAATTAACTTCACTAATATCTTTGTCTTCCCAAAGATCGTTAGTATAGGAAGACTGGAAAGAAAGAATTAGCGCTAAGAAAATTAGGGAAAAACCGAGAAAAACTTGAGAATTAAACTTTTTGAAACGAGGTAAAAAACGGGGCTTTCGGTAATTGCGACGATAACGAGATTTAGGCGATTTTTGTTCGGAAATCAAAGAAACAAGACTAACAACAAGCACCCCAGCGATACCCACTAAAAGAAAGATAGTGGCGTTAATTAAGAATTCAACCATATTTCTGCACCGCTACTTTCTTTTAGTTTGCCCAAATTACTTTGGGATTGTCACAAGCGATCGCTGTTTCTTTTTCCATAGAAATTTTTTTACCAGAAAAATGTTTTTTTGTCAAGAAAGCTAACTATTTAAACTTTAGCTTCCAGAGACTTAAGATACTCAGTATTAACACCCGACTCGCGAACCAGAGCAATTTTACCAGTACGAGCAATTTCGCGAATACCGAACTTATTAAGCATTTGGATAATTGCCACCATTTTACCGGGATCGCCGACCACTTCAACAGTAAGTGTATCTTCAGAAATATCAACCACACGAGCGCGAAAAACATGAACCAACTCAATAACTTCTGCGCGGTTAGAAGTAGTAGCATTAACCTTAATCAGCATTAACTCACGTTCCACACAGGGAATAGTAGTCACATCCTGTACTTTAAGAACATTGATTAACTTGTAAAGTTGTTTAATCAACTGTTCGATCGTGCGATCGTCTCCATTCACGACCATAGTAATCCGAGAGATCTCCATTTGTTCAGCCGGACCAACAGCCAAACTTTCAATATTAAAGCCACGACGCGCAAACAACCCAGCAATTCGAGTCAAAACGCCAGCTTCATCTTCAACTAAAACAGAAATAGTGTGTTTCATGGTATCAATTAGTAAAACTTATAAAAAGACAAACTATTTGTAGATGTAACTTACTATGATATCGCTAGCCATCGATCTCGCCAAATTATTTATGGAGATATAAACATTTATCAAGAAAAACTGAAAATCTTCTTAGGGATATAGATACCTTCCCGGATTCAACCCCCATAATAGAAAAGTCCATTCAAGAAATTAGGATAAACACAGTTATGGGTTGGTTAAAAAGAATTTTTAACTTAGTCAAACCAGGAAGTAAAGAAGCTGAAGAAGCAGGTTCTGGAGCTACAGTAGTGCAAAATGCCTCAGTTAGCCCCACACCCGAAAAAGACGATATTCCTCCCGAACGAGTAGGACTAAGTGGTGAATATGACCAAAGCGGGCTAGCAAAACGAGTAGTGTTAGCTTTTGACGAAGATCCTGACTTGGATGACGAAGAAAGACTCTGGGTAGCTCAAACTGGCACTACTGTAGTGCTAAAAGGCGAAGTATCTGACCAAGCAACACTTGACAAAATGGTTTCTACAGCCAAAGGTGTAAATGGTTGTCAAGCTGTGGACACATCCCAAGTCCAAGTTGGTTAAAAATCGGGAGTAGTAGTTACCACCAAATCAGGTTCAGTTTCCCTCGTTACCGGAAACTGAGCCTGTAACCAAGCAAGTAAAATCTGATTAAACTGTTCGGGACATTCATCGTGAGGACAATGACCGACATTATCCAGTTCAACTAACTGAACTTGAGAATTGAGTGTTGCAAACTGATGAGCCAAACTAGAAGGAACCATGCGGTCTTGACGACCCCAAATTAAGAGAATGGGAATCGAGAGATGAGGTAATAATACCTTAACTGGCGGGGCAAAATTCGGACTGCTAATGGCTCGAAACAAAGCAGCAAAAGTCCTCGAAGCACCTCGATCTTGAGCCGGAGTCGCCAGAATTTCTACTAATTCCGGATCGATCGCCGTAGAATTAGCATAAGCGATCGCTGCCCATCGACGAATCACCCGACGAGTTCGCAGCAACCGAAACAAAAGTTTTAGCACTGGTGGCGAGGCTACAGTTCTCTCAATTCCCATAACCAGAGGCTGTAAAGGCTTAGGAATCGTCTCTTGACGAAGAGTAACATCCGGAAGACTCAGTAAAACCACGCCTTTAACCATTTCTGGATAAGTCGCCGCCGCCACTAGACAAATCAGCGAACCAATCGAGTTACCCACAAGTACCACTGGTTGTTGAATAAAAGTTCGCCAAAAATCATAAACTTGTTCGAGCCAAAGTTGGCTATTATACTCTACGGGAACTTTTTGCGATGCCCCGAAACCTAATAAATCTAAAGCATAAACCGTGTGTTGGCGACTTAAGTCGGGAAAATTTTTCCGCCAGTGTTCGATAGAAGTACCAAAACCGTGTAAAAGAATTAAGGGCGTACTTGAGTGCGGATTGTCTAAATCTGCCCGCAAATAAGTATAGCGAGTCTGCCAACCTCGCCAAACCCAATCTCGCTGAGAACCAATACGTTGCTGCCAATGTCCAAACCCAGTCACAGAAAGCCTCTAACTAAAAAAAGTTGCTACTGCCTTTATTTTATCAAGACCGAATCTAACCTCAGTAGCGTAAACACGAAGGTAAAAGTTTGCTAAACTACATCAATCTTCCTCAAATCGAAAGTTAAGTTAACAATATGTACAGAAATTTGTCAAACTCAGTAGAATGACAAGTAAACACAGTTTTATTTTCAATTAGTTTACCAGTCACCGCGAAATATAAGCCTGTGAGAGATAGAAAACGCTATCGGGACTTACCCCAAATTAATGACAGAATCCGCTTTCCCAAAGTACGAGTTATCGATACTGATGGCTCGCAGATTGGGATTATTTCTCCTGAAGAAGGAGTGCGGCTTGCTGAAGAAAAAGAACTAGATCTAGTCTTAGTCAGCGAAACTGCCGATCCTCCGGTTTGCAAAATCATGGATTATGGCAAATACAAATACGAAAAGGAGAAAAAAGAACGAGAAGCCAAGAAAAAGCAGCACAACGCTGACGTCAAAGAAGTGAAGATGCGTTACAAAATTGAAGACCATGACTATAACGTGCGTGTCTCTCAAGCCGAACGCTTTCTCAAATCCGGAGACAAGGTGAAAGCAACAATTACTTTCCGAGGTCGAGAAATTCAACACACCGATTTAGCTGAAGAATTGCTTAAACGGATGGCAACTGATTTGCAGGAGCTAGCAGAAGTGCAGCAAGCCCCCAAAAGAGAAGGTCGTAACATGATGATGCTGCTTTCTCCGAAAAAATGATCGCCCGTCAGTGGTCGCTTGGCGAAGCACTTGTGCCACAATCTCTTTGTAGGAGCTTTGTAGAGACAAGCCAAGGTGCGTCTATACGGCGGCACGGGTGCTTCGTTCTGATTTCGGTCAGTTGGCTCTGCTTTTCTACTGACAACTGACGACTGACAACTGACAATTGACAAAAAAATGAAACTGCAAACACGCGGAAGAAGTAGGAGTGACTGGGGACAGAGACTCCTGCGATGGGTGAATCTCCGACCAGAGGAAGGCGAACGAACATTTTTAATGTTCGCTTTTTATACTGCGACCTCAATAGGGCTGCTGTGGCTAGAACAAACTGCGGTAGCTTTATTTTTGGCTCCCTATCCCGACGGATTTGGGACGAAATGGCTGCCGATAATTTACATTACCAGTGCTTTGATGGGGTCGGGGCTAGGATTTTTATATTCTTGGCTGCAAAGTTTTTTGCCAATGCAAACAGTATTAGTGGCGATCGCTGTTTTGATGGCATTGCCTCTAAGTTTATTTCGTTTTGGCTTATCAATTGAATACGGGATCGTGTCCCTCGTCACCGTATTTATTTTGCGGCTGTGGATGGATGCTACGGATGTTCTCAATGACCTTAATTCGCAAGTTGCTGCAAATCAACTGTTTAATATTCGGGAAATTAAACGCACTTACCCACTAATTTCTAGTGGTTTACTAATTGCCGATGTAATTTCCGGTTTTTCTTTACCTTTGTTGTTGCTGACAATTGGTTTGAAAAACGTTTTGATTGCGGCTACGGTAATGATAATTGTGGGATCTGTAACGCTTTTTTATCTCACGAAACGCTACAAACACGCGTTTCCTGATTCTCCAGTGCGAGACTTAGAAGAGCTACAGGAAAGTAAGGGAACTCGTAGCACTTCCAGTCCTTTAAAAAAATATATTATTCCCCTCTTTGCTTTCTTTGTTTTAGGTGAAGTTCTGTTTCTGTTGGTTGAATTTGAGTATTTCGGTCAACTGGAAGTTAATTTAGATACAGGGGAAATAGCTGGATTTTTGGGCTTATTTTCTGGTATTTTGGGACTTTGCGAACTGGCAACGCAGTTATTTGTTTCTAGTCGAGCAGTAGAACGTCTGGGTGTGTTTGTTGCCGCGATGTTTTTACCTGTATCTTTATCGATTTTAGGCTTAGTTACGTTAATTTTTGATACCAGGTTCGGGACTTTTACGTTTCAAGATGCGGAAATTTTGTTTGTTGGTGTAATAATTTTAAAATTTATCGATGAATTGTTACGCTATACGTTAATTGCTGGGATTGAACCAGCTTTATTTCAACCGATTCCCGAACATAGTCGCGGCTCAATTCAAGCATTTGTCCAAGGAGTTGCTGAACCTTTGGCGGCGGGACTTACAGGTTTAGGAATTTTAGCGACAATTGCGCTTATTCATTGGGGATTTCCCGAAGAAGTAGAAGAGACTCAGCGACAAATTCAAAGTGGGGTATTTATTTCCGCGATCGTGCTGTTTTCTTCGATTTGGGCAGCTAGTGCTTGGCTACTGCGTTCCAGTTATTTAAGCTTGCTCGTGCAAAGTGCTGCTCAAGGACGTTTAAAAGCTTTAAATGTGGATTTGAAGGCTTTTAAACGAGCAGTTTTAGAAGCATTAGAAGAACGAGAAGCGGAAGCAGATAAACGTTCTTGTATTCAATTATTAGAACAAATCGATCCCGCAGGATCGGGGGAAGTTTTGGCTCCCTTATTAGTGAATTTTTCTCCAGCATTGCAACGACAAAGTTTAAAGGCAATGTTGAAGTATCCGAATTCAACTTATTTGCCTTATGTCCAAAGATTGATTGCAAGCAAGCCAAGTTTAGAAGTATTATCTTTAGCATTGCGTTATGTTTGGTTGTCGCAACCTGAGTTAGATACGCGCAATTTGAAACCTTATTTAAGCGATCGCGTCGATCCAATGCTACGGGGAACGGCGGCAGGTTTAATGTTAGCAAGGGGAAGTAGAAGCGAACAAGTAGAAGCAACAAAAGTTCTCGAAAAAATGCTGAAATCAAAACGAGAACGAGAACGCGCGATCGCTACGGGAGCTTTGCAAGAAAAAGATAAGTTAGAAGACTTGGGTAAGCTGGCGAATTACCCGGAAAAAAGTAGCGATCGCTATTCTAATTCGGCGATCGCTACTTTGGTTCGGCTTTATGTCCCTAAATTATTACAAGATGATTCCGCGCGAGTGCGTTGCGCTTTACTGGAAGTTATTGCTGTTAAGCGTTTAGAAGAATATTACCCTTCCTTAATTAAAGGACTTTACTACAAAACTACTCGCGAGGCAGCAAAAAACGCTTTGCAGGAATTAGGTAACGAAGCGTTACCACTTTTAATAGAATTGTTACAAGATCCCCGCGAAGACAATTTCGCCAGTTTACAAGCAGGAAAAACGATCGCGGCGATTAATACTCCCGAAGCCAAAGAAGCACTCGTTCAACAATTACTGAGTAGCTGGGGAACCACGCGCCGCAATCTCTTGCGTATTCTCCTAAAAATGCCCGAAGAGGCAGGTATTGAAGCCGTGAACGAGCAAATCGGACGTAGCGGTGTCGAAACGATGGTTGACCAAGAACTGCTCTTGCTCGGTCAAATTTTAGCAGCTATGTTGGATCTGAACTTAGAACAATTATCCGGGATCGAAGTCGATTTGCTCAAAAGTGCCTTAGAAGGTATGCAAGCTGATATCTTCGAGCGTTGTTTCTTACTGATGAAGCTACTGTATCCATTTGGGGCTATTCAAGCAGCAATTTTTAATTTAAACTCAGATTCACAGGCAAATATCGCTTTGGGTTTGGAAATATTAGATAATACTCTTGACATCCCGCAAAAACGGGTTTTTCTGGAAGTTCTCGACCGTCCGAAAACGAGCGACAAACTGGTAGCATTATCGCAAATAGTTCCCTATCAGCCGATGTCAGCCAGCGATCGCTTGCGTCGCTTGTTAGAGTTTCGTCATTTTATTTCCGACTGGTGTTTGGCTTGTTGTTTTTATTTAGCACGTCAGGCACACTGGAGTTTAACTAGGGAAGCTACTTTAGCTTGTTTGCGTCATCCGACGGGTTTCGTTAGAGAAGCAGTTTTGGCTTATTTGCGAGAAGCGAGTCCCCGCACTTGTTTGGAGTTGCTGGCTGTGCTAAGAAACGATCCCGATCCTTTAGTTAGCGCTCAAGTTGAACGCTTACAAACTGAGTTAGAGTCTGAGCTTCCCCATACAATTTAAAGTGTCCGAGTTTTTTGTCTTGTGATGAGTAACGACAGAGAAATAAACCAAAATGTTAAGTAGCTTCGAGCGCTTATTATTTATCAGACGTGTCTCAATTTTTCAGGAATTGCGAGACGAATTTTTAGTACAACTCGCTTCCGCAATGGACGAGGTAGCATTTCCTGTCGATCATACAATTTTTGAGGAAGGAGAAGAAGGGCGATCGCTCTACATCGTCGTTTCCGGACGAGTAAAGGTTCATTTGGGCGATCGCGAACTGGCACAATTAGAGAAGGGAACCTTTTTTGGCGAAATGTCGTTGTTTGACGCGCAACCTCGCTCCGCATCCGTAACTACCCTTGACAAATGCGACTGTTTGACACTCAACCAGCTACAATTACAGGACGCGATCGAAGAAACTCCAGAAATTGCTGTTAATATTACTCGCGCTCTTTCTCGCAGGATTCGGGAATTGAATAGTAAGATTAATGCTTACGAAGCGCAACTACAAGCTGGTAATTATAGTAAGGCTTAAACCGCTTGTGGTTGCGTTTTGGCTTTTCAGTTTTTCTGGGAAAAGCCCGATAATTAATCATCATTAAATACTGTAGTGCGAGCATCTTTATTGCTAGATAAAAAGCTAGATAAAAATCATCTTTTTTGCTGGATAAAAATCATCTTTATTGCTAGATAAAAGCATCTTTTTTGCTGGACAAAAATCATCTTAACTTGCTAGATAAAATCATTTTTTTTGCTGGACAAAAATCATCTTTCTTGCTGGATAATTAATTAAATTTGGTCTAAGATATTGAAGACTCATGAGTTTGTTGTTTCTTTTGGGCAGCTTTAATATCCATTAATCGCTTAATTCCAGGAGGAGGATTTTTACGTTGTTCTTCTCGCATTTTGTGACTCCACTCCAACCAGTCAGCTATGTATTGACTGACTTTGCTTTTTTCGTGGTGGTAATAAAGAATTGTCGCATAAACTTGTTCTAAAGTGATAGTAGGATAGGTTTGAGCAATTTCTTCCGGCGTGCGTGCATGATAAATGTAATCATATAAAATAGTTTCAATGCCGACTCTTGTACCTTTGAGTCTAATGTCATCAGGCGCAAGAAATTCAAAGTAATCTTCGAGTTTCATGAGTGAATAAAAAGATTGAGATTATCTTAGAAGTATAAATTTCAGCCGATGGGCTAGTTAACGGAAGTAGTGCTGTCTAGTTGAGTTATAGTTAACTTATGGTCGAAAAAAAATTCTCACTATAAGACAACAGTAAAGTAAAAATCATCTCAGCATGACAATCAAGACTGTTAACCCAAATTATAACTTGTGATTATGACCCAGTTTAACCTGTCATTCTTTTAAAGCGAAGAATCTCCGTAGAAGTTAAAACGTAGTCTAGAGATGCTTCATTTCGCTAACGCTCCATTCAGCATGACATTTTTTTTACGAAAATTAATTGTCAGTATTGAAGCAAATTTTATTTGCCGAACCCGTAAACGGGCGGCTACACGAATTAGGTCCCCTTCGCGGGCTAATTTTTTTGAGTTTCAATAAGGGTCGAATTGTGACAATTGATTAGGAATTGTTGGGGGATTTGTTGGTGGGTGCCGAAGTGTAAATGTAGGTAGGATGCGTGGAGATTTTTTTGGGTAAATCCTTCGAGAATTGCTGGTGTTTGGGGGTGATATGTGGTAACTTTAAAGAGTGGCTTTTGGGTTGTAATTTTTAGCCGCGAGCGATGAAATTCGTGTCCTGTAATTTGGGTTCCGGCGGGAAATAAAAATGTGTTTTCTAAGGCAGTGGCTTGACGGTAGCCGAGGGTTAGTTTTTTACTCATTACTGCTTTGTTTGGTAAGATTCCTACCATGTCCCAGGCTTGACCGTCGAAGTCAATAATTTGCTCGCATAAGTACATTAAGCCACCGCATTCTGCGTAGGTGGTAATTCCGGCTGCAATGGCTTTTTTGACTGCGTGACGTGCGTTTTTGTTGTTAGCTAATTCTGAGGCGAATACTTCAGGAAAACCGCCGCCAAAGTATAATCCTTGTATTCCTGGTGGTAGTTTGGTATCGGCTAAGGGACTCCAAAAAATTAATTCTGCTCCGAGGGCGATGAGGATGTCGAGGTTATCTTGATAGTAGAAGTTGAAAGCCCGATCGCCTGCCACCGCAATTTTGATTTTATCTTTTTTTGGCTTCCCCCCAACCCCGCTTAACAAGGGAGGAGTTGGAGTTAGCGGTGTTGCTTTTAATAATGGCAGCAATCGCTCCCAGTCAAAATGCTCTTCAGCAAGTGAGTTTAATTGGTCAAATAATCGCTGCATCCCCGGAATTTCGGCGGCTGGAACTAAGCCCAAATGCCTGTCAGGGATGCGAATACACTGTTCGCGATAAAAAACGCCCAAAATAGGTAAATGTAGTGGTTCTAGGGCATTTTTGAGTAATTGTAAATGCCGATCGCTGCCAACTTGATTTAACACCACACCAGCAATTTTAACTCTAGGATCGAAAGTACGGAAACCATGCGCGATCGCAGCGATCGATCCCGACAACTTACTACAATCCAACACCAACAAAACAGGTAAATCGAGTAACCTAGCAATATGAGCCGTCGAAGCAAAATCACCCACTTCACCCCAACTAATCCCATCAAACAAACCCATCACACCCTCAACCAAAGCATAATCCACATCCGAACTATGACGAGCAAAACACTGCTGCACATAAGCTTCACTCGTCAAAACCGGATCTAAATTACGACAAGGGCGCTTAGTAATTGCCGTATGAAACATAGGATCGATATAATCAGGACCCACCTTAAAAGCTTGCACCGGAAAACCACGATCGGACAAAAAAGCCAGTAAAGCCAAAGTCACCGTCGTTTTACCAACCCCAGAACAAGATCCCGCAATAACTAAAGTCACCTTTACCCCAACCCCTCTTGAGAATACCTCGATAATCAATAAAAATAGCCCAGTACTGTTTGAGCGTGGCGAAAAGTTGCTCAATACGCTAACACCAGCGATACCATTCAATTATCTTGAGGGCTTGTTCAAGACCGAAAATTTCATGACATGAATCAAAATCGGGTTATTCATCTAGACTCTCATTTTTGAGCTTTTTGGGGCGATCGCCTCTGCTTCACATTTTAGCTTTGTGAGCGGGAAGCAGAGGCGCTTATCCGCTCTTGAAAGCGATGAGATGATAAGGAAAAGGGAGATACAGAAGC
>NZ_JAAHBQ010000046.1 GCF_020144665.1 Oscillatoria salina IIICB1
GTTATTGAGATTAACTGAAAGAGGACTAAAGTCCTCACTACGAACTGGAATAACTTAACTGATAACTCATAACTTTTAATAAGCACCTTTGCGAGTCAAAACAACAGCGATTGTTTTAAGAATTAATTTTATGTCATAAAGGGGAGACCATTTATTTTGGTAATCAATATCCATGCGGACGATATCTTCAAAATTATTTATCTGAGAGCGTCCATTAACTTGCCATTCTCCAGTAATTCCCGGTTTTACTTGCAAACGTTTGTAGTGATAACTGCAATAATTTTTAACTTCATCTGGAGTTGGTGGACGGGTTCCAACTAAACTCATTTCTCCCCGGAGTACGTTCCAAAATTGCGGAAATTCGTCTATACTCGTACGTCTTAAAAATCGACCGATGCGAGTAATACGGGGATCGTTTTCGTTTTTAAAGATGTGACCTTTAGCTTGATTTTTAACTAAATGTTTTTGACGCTCTGCTCCGACAATCATTGAGCGAAATTTCCAGATCCAGAAGGGTTTTCCATTGAGTCCACAGCGAATTTGTTTGTAAAAAAGTGGACCCGGATCGTCTAATTGCATGATCAGATAAAGGGGAATGGCAATAATACCAGTAATTGTCAAACCTACTATAGCGCCAGAAATATCGATCAGACGTTTTGTTTTGCTGCGAACGCAATAGTGAACGAATTGGTCGATTTCCAAGGAAAGATCGTCGAGATTATCTAATTCGATTGTTGAAGATGGCGGAAGTTTTGATGCAGTAATCACAGTTAATAGATGCTTTTTGAAATTTGAGTTAAACTATTCTCAATCTGCCTACATGATACAGGACTATTTTTCCAGAAAATTAAGTCGATCGGGCAGAATGTTATTTAGACTAGCAGTGATATTTATTTTGGTGCCGGATCGGAAGTATTCTTTAGTGAAGAGAAGGTAGATTGAGGCTGAGTGGTTCGACTAGCTCTTGCTTTTTTCGGGAGAGGAGAGAGGAGAAATATGCTCTGAGAAGTTGACATTGTTGGAGGTTAGGAAGATAGGAAAATTCGTTTTCTCGCTCAAACAGAGGTGCGGCGGCGATCGCTTGATATTCTGGATTGGGGTGTAGGCTTACTGCTAGTTTACTACGATCGACTTTTTGGGGTATTAATCCCGGAGGTAGTTCGCCGTTCAGTATAGCTATTAAGCGCTGTCTGCAAATGTTGGTATTTATACCACGACGTTCTAATTGTTGGATTATTTGTTCGATGGTGAAGGATTCTTCATCCACAATGCGCAAAAGTTCGCAGAGCAAAAAGAGATCGCTATATTGCTGAGAGGTTCGCTCTAAAACTTGTGGATACAAGGGTAGGTTAGCTAATCCTGTGGCTACTCGCGTTTCTCTGACTTCTTGGGTATCTTTAATTACCGTCGCTTCTGGAAATTTAGTTGAAAGTAATTGAGTTAGCGATCGCTCTAAAGTGGCGATCGCTCCACCACTACAAATTACTGTCTCAATCAGTTCGTTGGAAATACCAGTTTGACTCAAGAGGAGGTTGAGTCGTTGGTTAATTCGTTCTAAAAAGGGATAAATTACGCGAACTTCTAAGTCTCGTCGTTTGACTCCCCAAGTGCGATTTCCGAGTTGCGAGGTGAATTGTTCGCGATGTTGCAAAATTAGTTTGACTAACCGCGCTGCTTTTCTTTCTTGTCGTGCAAGATCGGTAGGTTGGTTGATTTCTGCGCTCAATTGTGCTTGATTTCGCGACCATTGAGGATAAATTAACTGAAGGAAAATTTCGCGATCGAGGTCGTTTCCTCCTGCGGAGATGCTAGCTAAGTAAAAATCTGAGTAAGTTAGATTTTCTGGGTTTGTAGGTAAATTTACTAGGGCTAATTCTGTGGTTGTCGCACCTGCATTAATTATGAGGGTATAACCTGTTACGGTATTGATGCTGGGAGATTCGTCTTTTCCTGGTAAATAAGCGAGTAAGGTAGCGATCGCGTCTTCCAAAAAAAAGATTTGCTCTACTCGCTGACACAGTTTCAGCTTTAAAATTGCTTCTCTGAGGTTAAAACGATAAATTTCACCCCATCCTATCGGTGCGCTGAAAATCACTCCTTCTAGGCTCTCTAAAGCGGCTTCTAGGGCTTTTTTATCGAGTCCTACAGCCTTAACTAAAGGTCTCAAATTGAATTTGAGGTATTCTGGAGTTAAGGTTGCTAGTAAGGCTTCTAGGGCTTCCTGTATCCAATAAAGAGAAACTATTTGTTCTCCTAGTTTTAATTTCGGTAGCCACTGTTGGATCTCGCGACTGTAGTAAGGTATTCCTAATTTTAAGTAAGTTTTTAAGTTCTCGAAAAAAATTCCGCCACGGGTTTGAGTGAAGGATAATGCTTCCCAGGCGATCGTTAAGGGTGAGTTTATCTGATTTTTCTCTGACTGAGGATGGCAGTATACCGCAGTGGGTAAGCGAAAGCTAGATTTGTCACACTCGCGATCGTTGTTTGACAACCAATAAAGGGGATATTGCTTACCGTTACTCACATTTAGTAGTACCGCAGCAATACCAGTCGTACCAAAATCTATTCCTAAGTACCAGTGAGGTTCGTTTTTCTCCTCCTGGTTGAGTTTTACCGAATGAGGCATTTTTCCGGCTAATTTGTGTTTGGTTGTGAAATCGAGATTAGATGTATTATTCTACGTTTCTAGATTAAGTTTGTAAGCGATTGCTGTTTTCGCTCGCATCGCTATTTGCTTCTAATTCTGGCGCAATTTCTTCGTTAGCGATCGCTGTTTCTTCTTCGCTGGCTACAGTTTCAGCGCTATTTGCTTCTAATTCTGGCGCAATTTCTTCGTTAGCGAGCGCTGTTTCTTCTTCGCTGGCTACAGTTTCAGCGCTATTTGCTTCTAATTCTGGCGCAATCTCTTCATTAGCGAGCGCTGTTTCTTCTTCGCTGGCTACAGTTTCAGCGCTATTTGCTTCTAATTCTGGCGCAATCTCTTCATTAGCGAGCGCTGTTTCTTCTTCGCTGGCTACAGTTTCAGCGTTATTTGCTTCTAATTCTGGCGCAATCTCTTCATTAGCGAGCGCTGTTTCTTCTTCGCTGACTACAGTTTCAGCGTTATTTGCTTCTAATTCTGGCGCAATCTCTTCATTAGCGAGCGCTGTTTCTTCTTGAATTACTGCGATATTTTCCTCTAGATGTGAGGTTGTCTGTTCCCTTGGGCGATCGCTATTATCAAATTGTTCTTCAAAAACCGATTCCGTATTTTCTTCTCCTGGTAGATTTGTCACTTCTTGCGTCGATTCTTCATCCCAAGGAGATACAATAGTAAACTCTTGAGCAAACATAAAATTTTCCGACGACTTATTCAATTCCTGATTTTGCTCAGTGTCTACTTCTTCAGACAAGCGATCCAAAGGAAAGTTCTCCAAATCTTCCTCAGCTAACAATTCTTCTGGTAATGCAAATGAATCTACCGCAGAATTTTCTTCAAATAACGAACTTTCATTGTTAAATGAGTAATCTAAAGATTGAGATTCACTTTCAAAACGCTGTAAATCTTCACTTAGCTGCTGAAGTTTATTTTCGTCTAATACGTTTTCTAAATCTTCTCTATCAGATTCCTGCTTATTTGTCAAGAGCAAATTTTCTTCTGGAGAAGCAGGAAGATAATCATCTTCATTGGGATCGGGTATAAACTCAAAATTAACTGGTGCGACATCGGAAGAATTTTGAGTAGGAAGTTCAATTAGCTCTGTCAAAGCATTAATTGTCTCAACCGCGTCAGAATCCTCAATCATAGCGACAGTAATGGGATTAGTGTCGTTAGGTAAAGTAGAAACATCATCTGCATCCTCACCAAACAAAAATTCTTGAGCAGTGCGAGGTGTGGGAGCCGAAGTAAAATCTACTAAAGGAGTTAAACCACTTCCTGAAGCTGGATCTGGCAATCCTGCAAACAGAATCGCTTCCCCCCCAGGAGTTTCTAGTCGAGAAGAATGACTTGGCGATCGCCAATCAGCAAAAGATTCATCAACCGCTTCCGTAATCCGAACGAAAAGAGACTCAGATGTGCCAGTTTGTTCATTATCGGGCGATCCCAAGCGATCGGCAATCGAAGCCAAATCTGGATTAATTTGCTCCGGGGGTAAATCCAGTTGAAAAATTGCTTCAATCGCGAGATCGCCGCTTAGGTTGCTAGACTTTTTCTCATCACTTCTCGAAAATTCGTTATCTTCCTCACGATCTCCATCCGAGCTAATTTCTAAAAATTGCTCTTCATTTCCTAGCGCCGAATCCGCGCGAATTTCTATACCCGCAAAAGGATAAACTTGTGGAGATAATCTTTTCCGTGCAGAAGCCAAAGATTCGCGATCGGAGGAACTTATTTGCTCTCGACTCAGCTTATTTACTTCTGGAGTAATTACTGGAGAAGAAGACAGCAAACTCACATTCAGCAATTCGCCTTTTTTGCCTAAATCGTAGAGATTTGCCAATCCTTCAGACAAAGACTGCTCGTAACTTTGTAAATCTCGTTGTAGCGTTTCCAACACCGCCCGAAAAGTCACATCCAAATTCAGCAACAAACCATCTGTTTCCTGTTGCAACCGGCGTAACTGTTCGACCTGTTGCAATTGCTTTAAAATTAACGGAGTTTGTTCTGGATCAACTAAATCTGGTGGTTGAGACTGCAAAAACTCAGCTTCCAAATTCGACCAAGTTTGCACCATTTGTTGCCGCAAACTAGCCTGCAAGCGAGTTGTCAGCACCTGTAAAAACTCTGCCAGTTGCTGTTGTCGCTCTTGACGTAGCTGAGTAACCTCTTGTTGCAGCAACTCTCTTTCTTGACGCAAAGCCGCCAATTCATCCCGCCAAGTTTGAACAGGATTAACCCCCACACTGTTCATTTGTTCTACTATAGCTTCAGCGATCGCCCGATAGGGCGCGGGGTTTTGCCCAATCGCCGCAGTCATTTCTTGTTCGATCGAACTTAACTCTTCTGGAGGTGCAGTCGGAGTTACCAACTTACTATCCAGAGAAACCAAATAGCGACGAAGATTTTCGAGAACCAGCTTTTGCTCTTCAGCAACCTGATACCAATCAGCATCCGATTGATTAGAGTCAGTCAGCAAAACGCGATCGATATCAGCGATAAGAGATTCGAGGTTTTGATCGTGTGGAAAAGTCACAGTGACACCCTATCAGGAGAACAAACTCCGCTTGCGGTGCAGAGAGATTTATCAGGAAAGGTTTCCAGAATATCCCCATTATAGTTACAGGTTTTCATCAACATTTTGTAAGATGTTACTTTTACCGAACGTACTATCACGCCCTGTATTTTCGGAAGACCTGCACTTTGGGAAATACTTTCTAATCATCTTACCATTGTCATTGACATCCGCATCGATCGAGTGTGTAGTTCGCCAGATCGAATCAACCTCACTTAAATTTTCGTAAGCTATGTAGATGTCGCACAACAGAGGCTCACTCAAATTCTGGATATAGAGCATAATAACTGTGGATGCGAACGATTGGCATTTGCCGCGTCCGTTTCTGCTACAAAAGTAACTATTGCGGAAAAATACTTCTGGCTTAAGGAAAGGACGCATTAATTCTTTTTGCCCTGACAGTCCGCGATACAATTGCTACTTATCAAAAAACAGCGTTGAAATTCTGCTCATGTCTCATGGAAGACCGACTCAACTCTCGCGAACTAAATCCCGACTTAGATAGATTAATGAACTCTGCTCCTGTTTTTGCGGGCTTACCCCCAGAAACGGTAGAGAAAGCTTTGTGCCACGTCGTTACTCGCAGTCATCCCTCCAATCAGGTAATTTTACTGGAAAACGACTGGGGTGGCTCAGTTTATTTTATTTTGGAGGGTTGGGTAAAAATCCGTACCTATAACCTTGATGGCAAAGAGGTAACTCTCAATATTATCGGTAAAGGAGAAGTTTTTGGTGAAATGGCGGCAATGGATGAAGTGCCGCGATCGACCGATGTAATTACGCTCACACCGACGAAAATTAGCAGCATCCCGGCTCAAGATTTTACTGAGTTGATTCGTTCGGAACCTTTGGCTGGTTTGCGTTTGGCACAATTAATGGCAAAGCGTTTGCGTCAAGTAAATCGCCGACTGCGATTGCGGGAGGCGGATAGTATGTCTCGTGTAGCGGACACGATTTTATTTTTAGCTGAGGGACAAGGAAAAGAAGTTGATGGAGTGACGGAAATTCCTAATTTACCTCACCGAGAATTAAGTAGCCTGAGCGGTTTAGCGCGGGAGACAGTAACGCGAGTGCTGACTAAGCTAGAAAAGAAGGGGCTGATTGTCAGGGAAAATAATGTGCTTCGCATTCCCGATACCTCAGCTTTGGAAAGAATTATTACTTAGGATTAATGAGCGAATCACCACCAGGATCGAGCGATCCGTTAATTGATGAAAGTAACTGGGTTGACAATGATGATTCTCCCTCGGAATCTTTAACACCGAAAGCTAACTCTCAACAGTCACCAACCCGTATGTTTAGCCCTCATGCACCGATCGCGATGGTGGAAACGGCTTTTTTAGCAAGTACGGCAAGTTTGATCTGGCTGATTAATTATTATTTTCCGCCGGGACCTTTGCTGAAAATTTTTTTTCCCATCCCGATCGCTTTGGTTTATTTGCGACGAGGTTCCCGCGCTGGTTGGATGGCGGCATTGGTTTCTTTTCTGTTACTGTCTGTGTTGATGGGTCCGACTCGTAGTATTGTCTTTCTGATGCCTTATGGTTTGATGGGCGTGCAGTTGGGGGCGATGTGGCAGCGTGGTAGTGGTTGGCTCTGGACGATTTTTTTGGGTACGCCGCTCGGGGCGATTGGTTTCTTTTTCCGTTTTTGGCTGTTTTCGATTCTCTTGGGTGAAGACCTTTGGGTTTATGTGATTACCCAAGTTACGGAACTACTGGAATGGATTTTTATCAAGTTAGGTTTGCTGGCAACTCCCAGTGTGTTTTTGATTCAGATCATTGCCATTGTGACAATTTTTATTAATAATCTCATTTATCTGTTTGTGGTTCATCTGGTGGCTTTGGCTGTTCTCGATCGCCTGGGAAATCCAATTCCACGACCTCCTCAATGGGTGCAAGTGATTCTCGATTACGAATGACGGTTCAAGTTTATACTCGCTCTGAACAAGGAAATTGGTGGTTGCAGCGCTATCAAGGGAAACTACCAATTTTTGCTTGTATTTTGGGTTTTACGGCAACGGGCTTGATTGAGGGGATTTCGGCGGCGGGGGCAACTCCGGCGGCGCGACGCTATACGGCGATCGCTGATGCTGAGTTTTTGGTTAATGGGGTTCGCCCTCGTCCTCGCTTTCCTTTACCTCCTTTGGATTTGGGCATTTCTCCGGTTTTTATCTCTCGTGCTGTGCTTGAGGGTTGCCAAATTCCGGTTTTTGTGCTAAATGCCGGTTTACCTCGATCGCCAGCAATTGAGGCGATCGCGCTCGGTGGTAGTCCTGCTAGATGTCTGACTTCTGGTCGCTCTTTACCTTTGGCTACGGTTAAACATTTGTTTGCTCAAGGTTTACGTTGGGGAGAGCAATTTGCGGCTCAAGTTGGAGACGGTTATTTAATTGTTTCTGAATGCGTTGTGGGCGGTACGACTACGGCTTTAAGCGTTCTGACTGCTTTGGGTGTTGATGCTGCTGGGAAGGTGAATAGCTCTCATTCTCGCTGCAATCACGAGCAAAAATGGGAGGTAGTTCAAGCAGGTTTACGTGCGGCTGGGTTATTACCAGAAATAATTGCGAAAAATTGTGATTTTGTCGATCCCCTAGAGATTATTGCTGCTGTTGGCGATCCCATGCAGGTTGTGGCTGCGGGAATGGCGATCGCTGCTTCGCGTAGCTGCGGCGTTCTTTTGGCTGGCGGTACACAAATGCTGGCAGTTTCTGCTTTAGCTAAAAAAATAGCTCGCGATCGCCAGCTTGAATGGCAACCAAAACAAGTCGTAGTCGGTACTACTTCTTGGGTAGTTCTCGATTCTACTGGAGATACTATCGGGTTAGCAAAAGAGCTGGGAGATTTGTCGTTGTTAGCAACTAAACTCAGTTTTGCTCGCTCTCGCTATGCTCAACTACAAGTTTACGAACAAGGCTATGTCAAGGAAGGTGTAGGTGCAGGTGGAGCAGCGATCGCTGCTTCTCTCTACCAAGGTTGGACTTCTAGACAATTACTTAATTCAATTGAAGCACTTGTGGAGCGCTATCAAAGCTGTCTTGCTGAGCTTGAAAGTTCTTGACGGTCAGTTTCCCAATTTTGTATAAATATTCAACTTAGAGTTTTTCCTATCCAAGCCTGGAAAGCTATCAACCTCTTTCTCTTTTCCTCCCGAACAATTATTGATTTTTACCACTCTAGACGTGAATTCTCCGAGCCAATAATTGCTCTTCCAAAGCAGCAATTCGATTATAAGCTGCTGTCAGTTGCACGGTTAGCCGTCGAATTTGAATTTCTGGTGGTAAATTCTTCTCGCTATCGTATTCGGTATGACTGTCCCAACTACTATCGTCATTGAGAATATCTTTGTGGCTCATTAACAATTCGTTACTGTCTTGATTTCGCCGCTCTACTCGTCTAAATTCTACTGTATCGGAAAAATTTTCCTTGAGCTGGGCAGATTGCTCTTGCTTGTCCGTTACAAATGTTGATATTTGATTGCTCAAATGCTCAACTATCTGGTACAGTCCATCTACTTTTTGATTGAGGTCGATAATTTGATTTTGAAGTCGATCCATAACATCACCAATTGTCACAGTTATATTCTATTTCATCTTAAGTGCTTTAGCCGAATTTCCTGACTGATTTCTACTTTATTTAATCTTTGAAGCCGAGCGCAATTTGCCAAGTAAATTACTGTAAATACCGATACAGTCTCTTTGGTCATTCTCACGTTCATCAGTCTCAAATTCAGTTACTTTCGCTGCTAATTCAGCTTCACTTGCTGACGAGAGCGCAACTAAATTTTTTCCTGGAACAAGTTAAGCAAATATACTTAAGTCTCTCGGCAAGATAAAAAACGCTCAAAACTTTGACAGCTAAGAGGTACAAAGTTGGGTTTCTCGAAAAATTCTGGGAAAAATGCTCGCCTGTACTTTAGTCTTCACCAGAAAAACTGTGAAAATTTTCTGACTAAAATGAGCAAGCTTAACCTAGTGAAACTAATCGATCGCTGAAAAGCTAATTAAGAATATTAATTATTGGCTTGATGAAGAAAATATTCTTAAATTAGCCCTAGACACAAATCCCAGTGTAATTTCAGCTACTTTGGCAAAAAAGGCATAATTTTAAGTCTTCGATCGCTGAGAGCGAAGATTTGAGTATACACCGAAAATTTACTAATTTTCTCAAAAGAAACAAATTAACTAAAGTTGGCGATCGCCAAAACAATACTAGAGGCTACGAGTTTGATAAAGTAGAGTTATGTTAAATCGTCGTGCCTTTTTACTCAGTGCCACAGCTACAGCAATTTTGCCGTTGCTTTCCAGTTGCAGCAACACCTCACCGAATTTGTCGGTAAGATTGCTGAAAAATTCTCTTCCTCCTCAACTTGTCGGCGAATTTCGCGATTCTTTACCTCGACGCACGTCGCTAAATTTTCAAGCTGAAGAATTATTACAGGATATCTTCCGCCAATTGGAAAGATGGCAAAATCAAGATGAAACTCTAACTAGCCGAAAGTGGTGGCAATTGCCAAACCAGGGAAAATCTTCTCCGCCAGAGTTAGTTACTTTAGGAAATTATTGGCTAACCCAAGCAATTCAAGAAAATCTCATTCAACCTCTAGATAATCTAGAAAAACTTTCTGGTTGGCGAAATCTAGATCCTCGCTGGCAGCAGTTGGTAAAACGTAACGAACGAGGTTTACTCGATAGCGAAGGTAAAATTTGGGGCGCACCTTATCGTTGGGGTACGACAATGCTCGCATATCGCCAAGATAAACTCAAGTCTATTGGTTTTGTTCCCCAAGATTGGAGCGATTTATGGCGAGAAGAGTTACACGATCGCATTTCTTTACTCAACCAACCACGAGAAGTTATTGGCTTAACTCTCAAAAAACTTGGTTACTCCTACAATACTTTAAATCTTACTCGGATACCGAACCTAAAATCAGAATTACTTACCTTACACCAACAAGTTAAATTATATAGTTCGGAAAATTATTTGCAACCTTTAGTTCTTGGCGATACTTGGCTAGCAGTTGGTTGGTCGGCAGACATTTTAGCTCTCCAAGCGCGTTACCCTAGCATCGTAGCGGTGATTCCTCGTTCCGGAACCTCTCTTTGGGCAGATTTATGGGTAAAACCGAAAAAATCTCCTGCGGAAGTTAGCGATTTTGAAAATCTATCTTACCAATGGATTAATTTTTGTTGGCAACTCAAAGCCGCAATTCAAATTTCCTTATTCACTCGTGCAGCTTCTCCCTACATTATCAGTTCGCAACGGGAAGATTTACCCAAAGATATTCTGGAAAATCCTCTCTTGCTTCCTGCGGAAGAGATTTTAACTCAAAGCGAGTTTATTTATCCTCTCCCGAAAGCATCTCAGCAGCAATATCTCGATTTGTGGAGGGAAATTCGTTTGTAATTGGGGACTGGTGATTGGGGACTGGTGATTGGGGACTGGTGATTGGGGATTGGGGATTGGGGATTGGGAAATTGGGGATTGGGAAATTGGGAGACAAGGAAGAGGGGGAAGAGTAAGAGGAGAAGGAGGATAAACTAATAACTGATAACTGTTAACTGATAAGTGTTAATCCCCAGTCCCCTCATTTAGCCCACTGCATAGTCACTCATTTCTCGCATGAAAGGAGGATGAAAACCTAGTACAATATCTTGTTTTGGCACACCCAAATCGACTAAATCTGCTGCAATATCATGCTCAGTTGAATTGTAAAAAATCCAGATTTTCTCATTGCGAATATCAAGATGGATTACACAATGATGCACCCAGCGTTTATGCTGCCAACCCAGATGCACAATTTGATAGCGATCTCGCTGTGTATCAAAAATAGTCTCAACCTCAAGATCGCCATAAGCTGGCTTAACTTCTGCGTAACCAGTCAACAATTGCTGCACAATTTGCTGATAGTTGATTAGTTTATCCGTCACTCCTTCCATAGTGAAATTTGCTCCAATTCAATGTCGTAAACAATCAGTTTTACGGAATTTTCTTGCAGCATTGAGGCGGGAAAATCTTTTTGAAAGAAACTGTTATAGACTAGATCGGGGACGGCTAAATAGAGAACGCGATCGGGTTCTTCACGACGCAATGCAGCCCGATAATTAATAAACTGCCCCAGCGCTGTATGAAATTCTGAAATTGCCGAGGCACTAGCCAAAAAACTTTTGACTTCAACCGCAATTTTCTCATCTCCTCGCTCCGCAGCCAGTAATCTTTCTGCACCCAAGTCAATTTCCATATCTACACCACCTACTTTAATCTGAAGTGGATCGTGAGTGACGTTCCACCCATCTTTAGTAAGAGCCGTCTTAACAACTTGATGAAAACGATCCTTAGCCACAACAGATGATTCGATAAGCGAGGTGCAATTCAAATCTATCACACTAAATAAAAGAGCGATCGCTCCGCCGACCTGACGGTACGCGCAGAGTTTTGAATCTCAAAAAGATAACTATTTTAGCTTTCTACATTAATGCTCGTTGTTTTCCTCCTCTTCCAAGTCTCCCAATACCTAATCCCCAATCCCTAAGATTGAGGTGAAAGCTGGAAACCATCATCGTCGATTGGATCTAAATCGAGATTGCATTGGGTAGGGTTAGCAGTGAAATTACAACCATAGGTAGCTAAACAATCTCCTTGTTGGTTGAAGATGCGAAGATTGTAACCGTAGTTACGAGCTACTGTCCCAAATTGATTGATAAAGCGATAGCGGTCTAAATAATTATAAAATGTCCAATATTGACGATTAACGATTAAATCGATGCGACGTTCGTTTGGGTAAGCGAGCCAGTTGTTGATTAGTTTACCATTGAAGGTGTCAAATTGTTCTTTTGCCCACCACAGGCTAGGTGTGGTTAATCCGGTAGGGGTGGTTGTGGAAGCGGTGACGACGTAGCCATCGCTAATTACTTGATTTTCCCCTAATAATTCTGTTTGTAATGGTATTTCACAAGATACTGCTGGGGAAATCGTTTGGGCTGTGGCTATTTCCGCTACAAATAAAGGAACAATAGTTAGTAGTAAGATCGGTATTTGTCTAGGAGTCAATTGTCGTTTCGGGTACATGGTTTTTTGCTAATTAATTTATCTTTTTCTGACAAAGACTTGACAATTGCACGATAGTTCCTTTTTTTTATTCCCAAAGTCGCCGTCGTGGGGAACCGTTAAGGCGTTGATGTGTATCTCGGAGTAAAGTGGGAATATCGAGTTGTTCGGGACAGCGAGGAAGACATTCACCGCAGTCGGTACAGTGAGAACCTTTGCTTCCGGGAAACCAATGTCCGGCGTTACCAAACATTCGATAGCGATATTTTCCATATTCATTCATATTGTAGGCTACGGCTAAATTCCGCAGTCGCAAAACTTCAGGAATATTAATTTCTTCGGGACAGGGCAAACATTGATAACATTGGCTACAGCGATCGCTGGCTAAGATTTTTTGGCTATGATTTTCTAAACGAGCAAAAATTTCTTGTTCGCTACCCGTTAAAGGGTAATCAGAATCAGCCATTTGTAGCGGATCGTACAACTGTAGCGGGTTAGTTGCACCTAAACTAAGAGTAGTGATGCGGCGATCGCTTAACAAAAAGCGATAGTTTAATTCTAAAGGTGAGAAGGGCGCACATAATTTGCTGAGGGTTTCTGGTGGATTGTATAGCAAACCGCCTTTATCCGCAGGAGAGATAATAAATACTCCTAAATCCTTTTCCCAAGCCAGTTGCACTGCGGGTTGATTGCGTTGAAAGAAATAATAGTAGTGAAGATTAACAAACTCAAACAGGTCAGTAGCGATCGCCGCGAGGATAATTTCTAAAGGAGCATGAGTCGAAAAACCGAGATGTCTAATTTTACCATCAGTCAAAGCTTCAGCGATCGCGGCAAAACAACCATTTTTGTCTGTCACCCAACTCAGATGTTCCCAAGTATTAATCCCATGAATCGCTAAACAGTCGAGATAATTTAGTTGTAAACGGCTGAGAGATTCATCAATCCAGAGACGCATTTGGTCAGCATCCGGCGTTGGGGGTAGCTTCGAGGTAATATACAATCGATCTCGCGTTACGCCTAATCCCTTTTGCAAAGCTAATCCCAGATACTCCTCACTTTTACCGTAACCTCTAGCAGTTTCCAGATGATTTATGCCCAACCTCACAGCCTGAGAGACAGTTTCCCAAGTATTTTCCGCAGAAGCTAAACAACGCATAGTTCCCAAAGAAAATACTGAATAAAGCAAATTAGTTTTGCCAAAGCGCCTAGTTTGCATTTTATCTGTCAGTGAAACAATTAATTTCTCGGAGAGGGGAAAAATTCCCTCCCCTCAATAAGCTGATGTCTAAGACTCGCCACTAAAACGTCCCCGTTGAATAAAATCCTCTGGACGGATATTAGAGACAAACTGCTTAAAAGCTTGGCGTTCTTCTTCATCAGCATCCCGGTCTACCGGGATTGAAGCATCGGCTACTACCTCTTCCATCACCCAAATCGGGCTATTCGTACGGAGGGCGATCGCGATCGCATCACTGGGACGACAATCAATTTCTTTTTTAGTTTCGCCCTGGCTCATACAAAGGACAGCATAGAAGGTATTATCTTGGAGCGAGTGAATGATAACTCGTTCTAGGGTCATCTCCCATGCTTCCAACAGATTAGCCATCAAATCGTGGGTGAGAGGGCGAGGCATTTTTTGTTTTTCTAAAGCACTGATAATTGCTTTTGCCTGATCTTGCCCGATGAAAATGGGCAAGGCGCGTCTATCGGAACCGTCTTTGAGTAAAACTATCGGACTGCGGGTGATAGCATCTAGTGCAATTCCAGCAACTTTCATTTCAATCATTGGCTTTGCCTCATTAACATAGTCATCATCAGGGATAGAAAAAGGAAACGTAAATTGTTACTCTACAAAAGTGCCATCGATGAAGTTGACAGGATCGACGAGAAAAAAGCGAGCGGTTTGATAGTTTCTCGGCTAAAGATAAGCCGATCGAGCCAAAGTTAGCCAATTAGAGCAAATACGATTAGTTTTGCAAAATTATTGTCACTCTTGAGCTTTCACCTTCATTTTTTTTTGATGCACTTTACTTTCTCAGTATGCCCCACTATGAGGGGGATTGAGCCTATACTTTATGAAAAAAACATACAACAGGTAGACTGAGAAGGTGTTGTTTCTGGCTTTTCTTGGTTGTTCGCCATTTTTTTTTTAGTTCAAAAATGTTCACCGGATTAATTCAAGCCCTAGGTATCATTAAACCCCAAGGTAGCGATCGCTTCGCGATTGAAATTCGTCCTGATTGCGATCGCACGATCTTGTCGGATTTGGCGATCGGCGATAGTATTGCTGTTGATGGTGTTTGTTTAACGGCTGAAGAGGTTTTACCCAATGGCTTTGTCGCTACGGCTTCACCAGAAACTCTACAGCGTACTAGCCTCGGACAGCGCAGCCAAACTGGCAATTATGTTAATTTAGAAGCTTCGGTACGAGTTGGAAGTAAATTAGGCGGACATTTTGTTACAGGTCATGTCGATGCGGTTGGTTATTTAAGCGAATCGATTCAAACTGAAAGAGCCTGGGAAATGTCGTTTGTTTCTTCGGGTGATGGTAGTCAATGGCAGCAGCAAATTGCTCGTTATCTGGTTGCTAAAGGTAGTATAGCGGTTAATGGCATTAGCTTGACTGTAGCAGATTGTCACGCTGATGGCAGTTGGTTCAAGGTGGCTGTAATTCCCCACACTTATGCGAATACGAATCTTTGTTACCTCGAATCGGGTAGTTTGGTCAACTTAGAAAGCGATATTTTAGGGAAATACGTCGATAAGTTGTTAAAATTTAGTTCGGGAAGCGAATCTCCTCAAGAAGATATCAGTATCTCGTTTTTGGCTGAACATGGTTATTGGTGATTTGTGACTGGGGACTGGGGACTAGGTTCAGTTATCAGTTATCAGTGAACAGTTATCAGTTAGCAGTTAGCAGTTACCAGTTAGCAGTTAGCAGTTAGCAGTTAGCAGTTACCAGTTACCAGTTAGCAGTTAGCAGTTACCAATTCCTCCTTGTCTCCCAGTTTCCACCACTAACTGTTCACTGTTCACTGTTCACTGAAGTCCCCCTTGTCTTCCCCCTCTCCCTTGTCTTCCCAGTCACCAGTCACCAGTCACCAGTCCCCAGTCCCCAGTCCCCAGTCCCCAGTCCCCAGTCCCCAGTCCCCAATCCCTAATTCCCACTAAAATCATAGCCAAGTTGAATTGTACCTGGCGATCGCGTAATTTCTGTACTTGCACCTTGAGAAGATAAGCGTATGCGAAGTTCACCTTTAGGGGTAACTCCAACTATAATTCCCGGAGAACCATCGATAACTACTTTCCTCCCCAAATTAATCAATAATTCTCGATAATTAGCTAAAATTTTCTCTATTCCTAATGATGCGTAATCGCGAAACGCAGCTAAAATTCCCGTAACAATAATTGCTGCTAAATCTTCTAACGAATCAAGCAAAATTGTCTCTCGATCTTCCCGGAAAGATTGCAAACTTATCCCCGTATCAGGAACCAAATTTCCCCAATTAATTCCTACACCAATAACTGCACGATTTATATTTCCCTGTTGAACGCGAGTTTCGGTGAGAATTCCGCCCAGTTTCCGTCCTGCTAAAATCAAATCATTAGACCACTTTATTAATACCGGAATGTGATAATTTCGTAAACTATTCGCCACTCCCCAAGCCGAAAAAATAGTCAAATGGGCGCTATTTGTTGCGGGAATATTCGGAGATAAAGCAAGCGAAATATATAATCCGCCAACTTCCGAAACCCACGATCGCCCCCACTGTCCTTTACCTGCGGTTTGCTGTTCGGCTATAACTATTCTAGGAGTAGTTGCACCTGTTTCTAATAATTGCCAAAGTGTTTGGTTAGTGGAACTAACTTTGGCGAAGTTGTGAAGCGGAATTTCGTATTTTTGTCCTTCGGGAGACAATTTGTGTAACTGCGTGAGAAATTTTTGTCGATCGAATGCCACTGTTATTTAACTAAAATTTTCTTAAATAGGTTAGCATATATTTAATTTTTTGCTATCATTTTCACAGTTGAGAATTTGATAGTTTGTTTTGATTTTGCTTCGGCAAAAATGCTAGTTAAATTTATTTTGAGGTAAAATATTTGGTTTCTACTTCTATTGCTAATCCCCAAATGTTAACTCCTAGTTGGCAGTGGCAAAATTGGCGAGGTTTGCCTTATTTAACTTGTAGTCTTTTAGCTGATTGGCAACATGGCTTTTTTACCCAGCAATTTGACTCTCTTTCTCCCCAACAATTAACCGAGATTTTACAGCCAGAAGCAACAGCTTATCGACTCAAACAAGTTCACGGTAACGCCGTTTTAACTCCCACCGAAATTGAAACAGAAATTGCGTCCGAAACTGAGGAAATTTATGCTCCTGGCGATGGGATAATTACCACCAAACCCCTAGAGTCAGTTTGGGTAGCTTCTGCTGATTGTACCCCAGTTTTGATTGCCGATCGCGTAACTGGAAAAGTCGCCGCAGTTCATGCTGGTTGGCGCGGTACGGCGCAAAAAATCGTTCCCGTAGCGATCGCGCGTTTTCTGAGTTTGGGCAGTTCTCTGGACGATTTGCTCGTGGCAATGGGTCCCGCGATCGCCCCAGAAGTTTATCAAGTCTCCGAAACCGTCGCCGCCGAAGTTAGTGCGAGCATTATACCACAAACCGACGCAAATGACAAGGAAAAAATGCTGATTCAATTAGCCGAATTACCCAATTCTCCCTTATTTCCCGACCCTCAACCAGGGAAAGTCAAAATCGACGTGCGGAGGTTCAACCAAATCCAACTAGAGCAGTTAGGATTGAGAAACGAGCAAGTGGCGATCGCGCCATTTTGTACCTATCAGCAACCCGAACATTTCTTTTCCTATCGTCGCAGCAAACAAAAGAAAATTCAATGGTCAGGAATTATCAGCAAATAACACATTTCCTTGACATTTTCCCCACCTTATTTCTGTAATTTCAACCTAGGGGCAATCCCCCCGTGGTTGCCCCTAACAATTCTACATCATTCGGAGCCTCTGTCATGCACGTCATCCTGAGCGAAGCGAAGGATCTGGAGTAATCAATAGTTTTGAGAATCTAATCAGTAGCAATTATTCTCCCCTCTCCTGGTAAGTTCGGCGAAAACCTCACCCCCCAACCCCCTTCCCTACGAGGGAAGGGGGAGTTAACCAGACTCAGGAATCATCTTTAATATTCTCCCCTCTCCTGGTAGGAGAGGGGCTGGGGGAGAGGTTCTATATAACGAGGAAAGCCGATGATCGGATTTGAACCGACGACCATTCGATTACGAATCGAATGCTCTACCCCTGAGCTACATCGGCGTTGCAGTTAACTATGATAGCGCAAATTTTGACGATTGACTGGGCAGCTTCAGGTCGGGAAGCCATCGGACGACTAAAATAAAGCTATACACCAAAAATTTACTGGTCAATACTAAGTTGTACTTAAATATAGTAGGGGTTTAGAGACTAAAATATTTAAATGAATGAAATATCTAGATACAACTTCTTTTTCATTCGATCTTACGTCATCCTGAGCGAAGCGTTCGCGAAGCGTTCTCGAACAGTAGGATCTCCCCAGATCTTTCGCTTTGCTCAGGATGACATTTTTCCGCATTATCGTCTGACAAGGACACTATCTCTGGACGCAACTTGGTATAAATGATGGCAGAAAAGCGCAAACCACCAGGAAGTAAACTCGATCCCGAAAAATACGCTAGGCTGAAGGCAGAAGCGAAAGCACCTTATCGAGGTTTACGGAAATTTATCTATTTCACTTTCGGGGCTTCGGGCTTGATTGGTGCAGTAGTTTTTCTGGCGCAGTTAGCCGCAGGTAGAGATGTGGCTACGGCTTTACCTAATTTTGCTTTGCAAGTTGGTGTGGTGGCGCTGATGATTTTTCTGTTTCGTTGGGAAAATGAGGTGGAACGCAAGGGGTAATTTTACTTAATTCTTTTTTAAGTTACTTGGTTTACCCGTATTTCCACGGTTATTTCTTTCAGACATTAAATTTAAGCTAGAAACAGATTATCTCTTATTTGTTATCAACAAAAGTAGTTAAAGTCGCTACTATGCAAGTTATCTGGCGCTATTGCTAATAATAGTTGTTAATGTCACCCTTGTTCGTCCTTGCTTATGGAAATAGAACATCGTTTGGGTTTATATCAAGTCTTTTTGAAACTTTACGAGCATAATCGCAGTTTGCTCGATGAAATTCTTCAGTTAGAAAATACTAGAAACCGAAATCTTACTCGTTTTTCGCCACAATATGTGGTTGGTGTGGTGGAAAAAGAGCAAGTTTATTTAGTTACTAATTTATTAAAAGGTAAAACACAAAAAATTCTGCAACCGGAAAAAATTTGGACAATTGGACGGGCGAAAAATCTGGCTTTCTCAATTTTTGACGAACGTTTGTCTCGACATCATGCTGTTATTAAATATCTGGATAACCAAGGTTTTTACCTGGTAGATTTAGATAGCACAAATGGGACTTATGTCAACCACGAACCCGTCCACGAACCTATTTTACTCAAAGAAGGCGATCGCGTGCGTCTCGGTACGATTACTTTCTCGTTTTTCCTCTGCGAAGAGGTACAAAGCTTAAATCCTGTTCCCCAGGAGGTTTTAGCGAAATTGAGTCACACCACTTCCTCCAAATCACCTGGGAAAAAAGCTCAAGCTGCGGTTGCAATTGAAGATAAGGATACCGATTTATTTCTCAAAAACAGATCGCGTCATCCCTCATCTGTTGCGGGAAAAGCCGAGCTAGAATTAAGTCAGAAACAGCGATCGCAAATGTTGGATCGTTTCTTTGAGCGACAAAAAAGTAACTAATTCAAGATTTTACCAGTAAAGGTGGCGATCGCCACCTTTTGATGTTACTCTTCTTCTTGAGAGTCTTCATCCCCACGAGTCACTGAATTAGCGGGAACAATAGCACCCAAATCTAATTGTTCGCGTACTTTTTGCTCAATTTCTACGGCAACTTCGGGATTTTCGTCTAAATACTTAACCGCATTATCCCGACCTTGAGAAATATTATCACCTTCGTAGCTATACCAAGCTCCTTTGCGATTAACTACGCCAGTTTGTTCAGCCAAATCTAGCATACATCCCATCCGGGAAATTCCTTGACCGAAAATAATGTCAAATTCAGCAATGCGGAAAGGAGGAGCAATCTTATTCTTAGCTACTTTAACTTTCGCACGAATACCATACTCGCCCTCACTACCTTTTTTCAAGGTTTGAATGCGACGAATATCTAAACGTACCGAAGCATAGAATTTCAGCGCATTACCACCAGTAGTTACTTCTGGACTACCATAGGTGATCCCAATTTTTTGCCGTAACTGGTTCAGGAAAATCACGGTACAGCCAGACTTACCAATATTACCAGCAATTTTCCGCAAAGCTTTACTCATCAAACGAGCTTGTAAACCCACTTGAGTATCGCCCATTTCCCCTTCAATTTCCGCGCGAGGTGTAAGCGCTGCTACCGAGTCTACAACTACAATATCAACGGCTGCCGATCGCACTAACTGATCGACAATTTCTAACGCTGACTCACCTGTATCTGGTTGCGAAACCAGCAAATTTTCGATATCAACACCTAACACTGAAGAGTAAGCTGGATCTAAAGCGTGTTCCGCATCAACGAAAGCTGCAACACCGCCAGCTTTTTGTACCTCTGCAACGGCATGAAGCGCTAAAGTAGTTTTACCTGCACTTTCAGGACCATAAATTTCGACGATCCGACCTTTGGGAATACCGCCACCTAATGCTAAATCTAAAGTTAGCGCTCCACTGGGGATGGTTTCTACTCGCATCCGAGTAGCATCTCCCAGACGCATAATCGAACCTTTACCGAAACTGCGTTCGATTTGATTGAGAACTAAGTTAAGTGCTTTTTCCTTTTCGGGACTGGTAGTAATGGTAGTGATATTTGTAGCCATTAACGCCTCAAATTTTTACTAAATATCGATTGGTGGTTGGATTTTTCTGGAGCAATCCGCTTCTATTCTAGACGCTCAATCTGCAAATGTTGAAGTTTGAGTCAATCTTTTTGAGAAATTAGCAATTTTATAGTACAAACGTATACCGATCCATTTTAGCCTGTTTCTAATTTTGGAGGTATTTACTTTACAGAAATGTTATTTTTCGGCGATCGCGCCCCTCGTTTGCAGAATTCAATCTTATCATAACTTTCAGGGGATTGGAAGGGGTTGGGGAGAGGGGGAGGATAAACGGATAACTGTTCACTGGTAACTGTTCACTGATAACTGTTCACTGATAACTGATAACTGTTCACTGATAACTGAACCCAGTCCCCAATACCTAATCCCCAATCGCTAATTCTGCCACTTCCGCATCGGTGAGACTCCAACCTAAAGCCCCAGCATTTTGCGCTGCTTGCTGGGCATTTTTTGCGCCTGGAATCGGGATAACATTACCTTGGGCGATTAACCAATTCAACGCAACTTGGGCGGGGGTTTTGTCGTATTTTTCGCCAAACTGACGCAATAAATTCAGTACGGGCGCAATTTTTTCTAAGCCACTTTTACTAAAACGAGGGTCAAAGTTACGCGCCCCACCGGGTTTGTTAACATTTTCTGCGGAATACTTGCCAGTTAGCAATCCTTGTGCTAAAGGACTATAAGCCAAAATTGTCACATCTAACTCACGAGCCGCAGCGAGGATACCATTAGTTTCGATATTTCGATGCAATAGAGAATATTGTACTTGATTGACTGCTAAAGGTACTCCCCTAGCTGCTAGCAGTTGATGGGCTTCGCGCATTTGCTGGGCTGAGTAATTACTTACACCCACACTGGCTATTCTGCCTCGCTTGACTTCATCTGCCAAGGCATTCATCAAGGTTTCTTGACTCATGAAGAAGGTGAAAGACCAATGGACTTGGTAAAGTGTAATTTGTTCGATTTGTAAGCGTTGGAGACTGGCAGTAATCGCATCAGAAACAG
Source organism: Oscillatoria salina IIICB1 (assembly GCF_020144665.1). NCBI lineage: Bacteria > Bacillati > Cyanobacteriota > Cyanophyceae > Oscillatoriales > Oscillatoriaceae > Oscillatoria > Oscillatoria salina. The sequence continues at coordinate 21,247 of NZ_JAAHBQ010000046.1, forward strand.
CACTTCCTGTAAAACGCCAGGGTACGGGACCGTATTTAGTGGCGATATCTACAGGCTGTCCTAATTCTTGCATAAATTTGCCAAGCAGAGATTCTGACTTTCCTAAACCGTAGACTTCAGCCGTGTCAAAGAAGGTAACACCTGCGTCTATAGCTGCTTTGAAGGCTTGACGCACGTCATCAACCCCGTAGTCTTGACCATAAGCCCAAAATAACTTGTCGCCCCATGCCCAAGTACCGATACCGAGAGGGTTGACAGTGGGACCGTTTTGTCCTAATTGGATCTTTTGCATAAGTTTTCTCTGGTTCGTTTACATTTCTTTATACTTCTCAGTTTAGGAGGTCTGAACAAAGTAAGCTGTAGTCTAAATTGAGGATTGGGTTCAGTTAGCAGTGACCAGTTATCAGTTATCAGTAGAGATTGGAGATTGGGAGACAAGGGAGAGGAGAAGATAAAAAGATAAGAGAGGAAAGTTAATTGAGCTTTTAGTAATTATGGAAACTGAGAATTTGAATAATTCTGAATTTGATAAATATTCGTCGAAAAAACCACTACCGAAAATCAATTTATGGACGATGTTTCGGTTGGGTTTATTTCAGATGGGACTGGGGATTATGTCACTCCTGACTTTAGGGGTGCTAAACCGAGTAATGATTGACGAATTAACAGTGTTACCGTTACTTGCGGCTGGTGCGATCGCGATGCACCAATTTGTTAGTCCGGCGCGAATTTGGTTTGGTCAAATGTCTGATGGAAAACCGATTTTTGGTTATCATCGTAGTGTTTATGTTTGGTTTGGGGCAGCAGGATTTACGATTACTTCTTTCTTGGCTTTACAAGTAATTTGGCAGTTGGGAATTAGTTTGCAAAATTCTGGTTGGAGTGGACAAACTTATGTTTGGGTGGCAATTTTAGCGGTAGCTTTTGCTATTTATGGGTTGGCTTTGAGTGCGAGTTCGACTCCTTTTGCGGCGTTGTTGGTAGATGTTTCTGATGATGATAATCGAGGTAAATTAATCGGTATTGTTTGGTCGATGCTGATGGTGGGGATTGTGGTTGGAGCAATTGTTGGCTCAAGGTTATTAGAAACTCCGGAAGTTTGTGGCGCAGCAATTTTAAATTATAATCCGGGAGCGACGGCAGAGGTAGCTAATATTCCGAGGTTACAAGCAACAATTAATCCAGTTTTTATAATTATGCCTGCAATTGTTTTCGGCTTGTGTTTGCTGGCAACTTTGGGTGTGGAAAAAAAGTATTCTCGTTATAGTTCTCGTGCGACAATTACTGAACGAGAAGACCAAGTTACTTTGAAAAGGGCGTTGCGAGTTTTAACTTCTAGTCGCCAAACTGGGATATTTTTTACTTTTTTACTAATTCTGACAATTAGTTTATTTATGCAGGATGCGGTATTAGAACCTTATGGTGGTGAAGTTTTTGGAATGTGTATTTCGGAAACTACAAAATTAAATGTACCTTTTGGGGTGGGAACGCTGATTGGAATTGGTTCGACGGGTTTTTTATTGTTACCTCGTCTTGGTAAGAAAAATACTACCAAATTTGGTTGTATGGGCGCAGCAGTAAGTTTTGGTTTAATTATTTTGTCGGGTTTTACTGCGAATGCGGGACTTTTGAAGGGTAGTTTGCTGTTTTTTGGTTTATCATCAGGGGTATTAACCGCAGGTGCGACGAGTTTGATGTTAGATTTGACCGCAGCAGAAACCGCAGGTACATTTATTGGTGCGTGGGGTTTAGCCCAAGCGATCGCGCGAGGATTAGCGACGGTACTCGGTGGGGCGGTGTTGAATTTAGGTAAACTAATCTTTACTGTACCAGTTTTAGCTTATGGAACTGTATTTGCAATGCAAGCAATTGGGATGATTGTCGCAATTTGGTTTCTGCGACGAGTAAATATTCGCGAATTTCAAGCTAATGCAAAAGCAGCGATCGCAACAGTTATGGAAGGGGATCTCGATGGATAAGACAGAGTTTTGGGACGAGGTTTTAGATTTTGCGGAGAAAATTACCGCCCGCGTTGGATCTCAATTAGTAACAGAATTTGGTCAAATACGAGCAACGACAAAAGAAGATGGATCTTTAGTCACCCAAGCGGATAAATGGGCAGATCGAGAAATTACTGCGGCGATCGCGAATACTTTTCCTACCCACGGAGTTATCAGCGAAGAAACTCAACATATTCTCCCCGATACTGACTGGTGTTGGGTAATTGACCCCATCGACGGTACAACTAATTTTACGCGGGGAATCCCAGTTTGGGGCATTTCTCTAGGTTTACTTTATCAAGGAACCCCTGTATTCGGTGCAGTCCGTTTACCTCCCCTCGGACAATTTTTTCACGGTTATTGGTATGGTGATTCTGGTTTAACAGGTCCGACTGGCGCATATTTAAACGGTAATCCCATCCATACCAGCCCTGACTCGCCTACTAGCAACCATTTATTTAACCTTTGCGCCCGCAGCACATCTGTCCTGAGAAATACTTTTCCCTGTAAAATTCGGGCGATCGGAGTTGCGACTTACAGCGTCATTCTCGTAGCTACTGGCGCTTCCCTCGGCGCAGTAGAAGCAACCCCGAAAATTTGGGATATTGCCGCAGTTTGGGCGATTTTAAAGGCTGCGGGTGGAGTTTTTGCCCACATCGAACCAGAACCAGTTTTCCCCTTGACAATTGGCGAAAATTATGGTAAGCGTCCTTTTCCGAGTTTAGCTGCTAGTCGGGAAGAATTAGTACCTGTATTTATGCCTTTGGTAGAATTTCTGGGAGAGAAGACACTGGGATCTCAATCTAAAAGCTAAGAATACTTTTCTAGTAAATTGAGTTAGAAATGTTGCCGAATTATATCTAAGTTTAGTTCCAAAAATTCGGCTATCTCTTCAGCATTCCAATCTAGTTTTCGCAGCTTAGGTATCATGTCTAACTTTGTTTGTATCCGAGCTGCTCGAAATCCTTCTCGAAATCCCTCTTTAAAACCTTTTTTATACGCTTCTTGATAAGCTTTAGTTTGCTTTAATTCACCTATTTGAAGCATAATTACTCTTGTCTCTCAAATAAATTTACAGCAGTTATTAATTCTAGATAGAGGGGCAATTATCTCTAAATTACCCATTTTGAACTTGTGATAAAAAGCTACAAAAATTAGAGATAACTTTGTAATCTAGCAAATTATAGATGTTGCTGAACTATCTCTAAATCAAGTTCCAAAACTTCCGCTATTTCTTCAGCAGTCCAATCTAATTTTTGCAGCTTAGGTATCATTGCTAACTTCGTCTCTAGGGAACCTTCTTCTTTTGCTTCTTGATAAACTCTAGTTTGCTTTAATTCACTTAGCCAAAGCATAATTTATCTCGTCTCTCAAATAAATTTACAGATGTTACAAACCTCAATAGAGGGGCAATTTAGGGATAACTGCCCCTTTTAAACTTGTGATAAAAAGCTACAAAAATTAGAGATAAATTCGTAGTCTAGCAAATTATAGATGTTGCTGAACTATCTCTAAATCGAGTTCCAAAAACTCAGCTATTTCTTCAGCAGTTAAATCTAGTTGTCGCAGCTTAGGTATCATTGCTAACTTTGTCTTTAGTGTAGCTTCTTCTCGACCTTCTTCTCGACCTTCTTCTTTTGCTTCTTGATAGACTCTAGTTTGCTTTAATTCGCTTAATCCTAACATAGCTTCTATGTCCTCCCGGCTCAAATTAGGGAATTTGTAAAGAACAATCGTTTCTATTAATTCTAAGACTTGTTGCTGGAGATTGACATCCGCCAAGTCGGTTGTAGTTTTAGCAATAAGCTGACGAGCAAAATCTCCAGCTTGGTTTGGCGACTCGACAACTAACTGAATAATACCAAAACCGAGAGATTGTTCGCCTAAATTGCCAATTTCATCGAGATAAATACGCTGTACATGATTCGACAATAAGTTTTGGTAGCGTGGGTGACATTCTGCTTCGGTACTGCGGCGACGGTAGATAATTACAACATACCAATCTTCGCTCGGAGGTTCATACTGGTAAAAGTAAAGAAAAATTTCGGAAAATAGCCGCGAATAGAATTTTTTCTGTTTTTGAAATTGTACTTCGACAAAGTAAATGGGTTTGTCGGTAGCTTTATCTATGGGGAGAAATAACCCATCGAAGCGAAAAGCTTTTTGCTTGACTTCTGGAGAAGTAAATTGATAGCTGCTGACATCAGTATCAGGTTTACCAATTAGTTCAAAGAAAATACTAGGGAAATTCTTAAATAATTCGTAAAAAAGTGTATCTGTTTTCATCAGTTAAGTTTCTTTTTTCTTTAGATTTGCCGGAAGCTAGTCAAATTGAGTAAATTTGTCTCTGGTAACTAGAGGGAATTCCCCCAACTTTTCTAACTTTTTATGTCGTTGCGTGAGGTTTTGTATCAATCGAGCCTCGGAATCAGAATTTTTTTTGCGCTTACGGCATCCTATGAAAATAGCAGAAAAATTTACCATTCTCGAATTGAAGAGAATACCAAGGAGGTTAATAAATGGTTGTCTCTGCACCTACTTCTTTAATTAATCAAAACATTTACAAAGCACGTTACGATAACTTTATTGGCGGTCAATGGGTGGCACCAACTAATCGCCAATATGTAGATAATCTTTCTCCGATCACAGGTAAGCCACTTTGTCAAGTGCCGCGTTCCAGTGCAGAAGACATCGAATTAGCCTTAGATGCAGCCCATGCAGCCAAAGAAAGCTGGGGAAATACATCCGTTGCGGAACGTGCGAGGATTCTGCAACAGATCGGCGATCGCATGGAAGAAAACCTGGAAATGCTCGCAACAGCAGAAACTTGGGACAATGGTAAACCAATTCGCGAAACCAAAATCGCAGATATTCCCCTAGCGATCGACCATTTCCGTTATTTTGCAGGTTGTATTCGCGCCCAAGAAGGTACAATCGGCGAAATTGACCAAGATACAATTGCTTATCACTTCCGCGAACCTTTGGGAGTAGTCGGTCAAATTATTCCTTGGAATTTCCCGATTTTAATGGCAGCTTGGAAACTCGCCCCCGCCTTAGCTGCTGGTAATTGTGTCGTCCTCAAACCCGCAGGTCCGACTCCAGCTTCTATTCTGGTTTTAATGGACTTAATCGGCGATTTACTACCCGATGGAGTCATTAATATTGTCAACGGAAATGGCGCAGAAATTGGCAAAGCTTTAGCCACAAATTCGCGTATTGCTAAAGTTGCTTTTACCGGAGAAACAACCACCGGGCGACTAATTATGCAGTACGCCTCGCAAAATATTATTCCGGTAACTTTAGAATTAGGTGGAAAATCACCTAACGTTTTCTTTGGTGATGTTTGCGCCGAAGATGACGACTTTTTCGATAAAGCGATCGAAGGATTTGTCATGTTTGCGCTTAACCAAGGTGAAGTTTGTACTTGTCCTTCTCGCGCTTTAATTCAAGAATCAATTTACGATCGCTTCATGGAAAAAGCCTTAGCCAGAGTTGGTCAAATCAAACAAGGAAATCCTCTCGAAGCAGATACCGCGATCGGCGCACAGGTTTCTCTCAATCAATTAGAGAAAATTCAATCCTATGTTGATATCGGTCGTCAAGAAGGCGCAGAATGTTTGATTGGTGGCGATCGTAATATTTTAAACGGCGAATTGCAAGACGGTTACTATTACCAACCTACTGTTTTTAAGGGTCACAATAAAATGCGCATCTTCCAAGAAGAAATTTTCGGTCCCGTCTTAGCAGTGACGACGTTTAAAGATGAAGCAGAAGCTTTAGAAATTGCCAACGATACTTTGTATGGACTAGGTGCGGGAGTTTGGTCGCGAGATATGAATACCGCTTACCGGATGGGACGAGCAATTAAAGCAGGACGAGTTTGGACAAATTGTTATCATTTGTATCCTGCTCATGCTGCTTTTGGTGGTTATAAAGTTTCTGGTATCGGTCGTGAAACTCACAAGATGATGTTAGAACATTATCAACAAACTAAGAATTTGTTGGTAAGTTATAGTCCAAAAGCAATGGGATTTTTCTAAATTTTAACCACAGATTAACGCGGATTAACGCGGATAATTTGAGGATGGTTAATGAGGTGGTGATTTAGTCGATTCCGTAGCGAGATTTTTTAGTAGTGGGAGCGTTTCGCTCCCGATTACTTCAGAGAAATTTAATTGAATTTATTTAGATTTATAACTATGATTACACAGAAAATTGTCCCGAGAGTAGTAGCAACTGATGCAGCTTTAAAATTGATTGCAGAATTAAAAACTAAGCATGGAAATTTGATGTTTCATCAGTCTGGTGGATGTTGTGATGGTAGCACACCAATGTGTTATCCTGATGGCGAATTTATGGTTGGTAATGCTGATGTTAAGTTGGGAGAAATTGGCGGTTGTGCGTTTTATATTGCTGCGTCTCAATATGAGTATTGGAAGCATACGCAGTTAATTATTGATGTTGCTCCGGGTCCGGGAAATGATTTTTCTTTAGAAAGTGCAGATGGAATGCGTTTTTTAAGTCGTTCCCGGTTGTTTAATGAGGAAGAATTGGCGAGTTTAAAGTAAAATTCTTGTAGTCAAAAGTTGTTAATTTGAATTAAAATTATTCGGGATTAATACCCATTTCTCTTAATTTTGCTTCTAAAGCTTGACTGCGCTGTCTTTCCCTTTCTAATTCGGTTAATGCTTCATTTGCTCGTTGAGTTTCTTCTTCGATTCTAGCTAAAGCTTGTTCTTTTTCTTGACGCTCTTTTTCTCGTAATTGTGCTAGTTCCACAAAAGTGAAAAAACGTTCTCCATCGGGATGATAAATTTCGAGGGAGTTTGCTGTTAGTTGGAAGCGGATTTGTAGTTGAGGGCTAATCCAACCGTTCATTTGTTCAATGACATCTAAAAAATTTTGCGATCGCCCCGAAGGGCGCTGGGCTTCGCCCAATCGCACCCAACCAATTAACTCATTATCGTCCGGATCGTAAATATAATATTCTTGGACATTATAGCGATTATAAAAGCTAAATTTTCTCGCCATTTCTTGCAAACGATTACCAGGAGATAAAATTTCAAAAACAACTTGAGGTGCAATATTATCTTCTTCCCATTGTTTATAAGAACCTCGATCGCCTTTTGGTCTACCAAAAACAACCATTGCATCTGGTGCAGTACGAATTTTATTATCTCCTTCCACTGGATACCAAAGCAAATCTCCAGCGACAAAAACATCAGGATTATCTGCAAATAAAAGTTCTAGGTTTTCTTTAATTACGACAATCCAGCGAAATTGTTTGGTATTATCTGCCATTGGTTGACCATCGCTATCGGGATAGATAATCTTTTTAGAAGTTTCCGTGGAGAGTTGGTTAATCATACTCTGTCGCTAAAATGGGTGAGTTTGGGTTTGATAACTCAATCTTAGTTAATGTTTTACCACAACTGCGAGATTTATGCGATCGCAGACCTGCTTTAACTTTCTCTTAACTTGCTTCTGAGGCTTGACTACCTAGTATTTTACCTTTAAATTAGTGACATCCTAATTTGGTGAAGACTGAATGATGTGGAAAAAATTATTAAGTAATAGACGAAATCAAATTACCCCAATAATTATTTCTTTGATGGGTATGTTTAGTACCGCAGAAGTTGCTTTTTCCTTTGGAATTACTACTTTAGGTAGTCCGGAGACTATCAATTTTAATAGTTTTAATGGTTCTGGTTTTTCGCCTAACCCAACTGCGGGACAATTAGATTCTGATGATTGGGCAATTACTGGACTTTCCGATGGTAATTTAACTTATGGGGGAACCGGAACAACCGGAGATTTTGCTCGTGGAACATCAACTGGAGGAGTAACAACTGGAGGTATTTATGCTTTTGATGTTGGTGGAGGCAATATTGCTCTAGGTATTCAACCCGTTGGTGCTGATTTTACACCCGGTACAATTACTCTCCGTTTGGAAAATAATACAGGCAATACTATTAATAATTTAGCTATCTCCTACGATATATTTGCTTATAACGATCAACCTCGTGCTAATTCATTAAATTTTTCCTATTCATCAGATGATAGCTCATACACAAATGTCCCTTTATTAGATTTTACCTCTACTGAAGCCGCAGGAACTCCCAGTTGGATTAGTAATCCTCGGTCTACAACTATTAACAGCTTAAGTTTAACTAGTGGGAATTTTTTCTATCTACGTTGGACGGGAGATGATGTTTCCGGTGCTGGTTCGCGAGATGAATTTGCTTTGGACAATATTAGCATTACTGCTACAGGCGCAGCTACTCCGGTTCCTTTTGAGTTTTCTCCTGGTTTAGGTTTGTTAATTCTCGGAGTTTGGCTAACGGGTTTTCAGTTGAAAAAGTGCCAGCAAAGCAAATAGAATTAAACGTTTAAAGTCATTGATTTCTCTGATTTTGCTTGAATTAAACCTTCAAAGAGTTTTCTGCCGTCTGTGGCTTTTAAAATGGGGTCTGAGGCTCTTTCTGGATGGGGCATCATCCCTAAAACATTGCCTTCTTTGTTGGTAATTCCGGCGATGTTGTTGAGGGAACCATTTAAGTTACCTGTTTCGTTAATTTCGCCTGTTTCTGTACAGTAACGAAAGAGGATTTGCTGGTTATCTTCTAGTTCTTTTAAAGTATCAGCATCGGCGTAATAACGACCTTCGCCGTGGGCGATAGGTAATGTTATAATTTCGCCTAGGGAATAAGCTTGTGTCCAAGGTAGATTAGTATTTTCTACTTTAATCGGGACGCGATCGCAAATAAAGTGCAAGTCGCGATTGCGGGTTAAGGCTCCCGGTAGTAGCCCAACTTCGGTTAAAATTTGAAAGCCGTTACAAATGCCGAGAACGTATTTACCTTGTTTCGCGTGATTGATTACACTTTGCATTACCGGGGAAAAACGCGCGATCGCACCACATCTGAGATAATCTCCGTAGCTAAACCCACCTGGTATAACTACTACATCAAGATCCGCAATCTCGGTTTCTTCGTGCCAAACCATCCGAGTTGGCATTTCTAACAACTGTGATGTTACCATAGCTACATCGCGATCGCAGTTTGACCCTGGAAAAACAAGAATCCCAAATTTCACGTTTATCTTTCCTATTTAACGATTAATTTCTCTTGCATTTGAACACCAACTTAACTAAATTTTTCCTTAATTTGTGTCCAAAATTTGATATTTTCTAGTCGAGAAAAATCTGCATAACTGAAACTCAATTCTTACCTAATTTAAGCAACAGCAGACAATTCCACAACTTCAAAACGGTAATTTTCAATTACTGGATTTGCCAACATTCGATCGCACATTAAATCAAGTTGTGCTTTGGCTTCATCTTCACTAACCGCATTCAGCGTCATTTCAATATACTTACCAATTCTAACTTGTTCTACCTCTTCATAGCCTAACTGTTTCAATCCCGATTGTACTGCTACACCAGCAGGATCGAGAACTGATGGTCGGAGGGTAATATAAACACGAGCATGATATTTGTTCATTGTTAATTTTATTGGTAATAGGTAGTATTGCTATCTTCCTCTAAACTATTTTAAGGCGAAATCTACCGATAGATGGCTTTACTCAGTTACTTTAGTTAAATAAAAGGCAAAAAACAGCGATCGCGCTAAAACATTAAACCTATGAAAGTCCAACGCACTCGTTCTCAACAGCGAATTTTCCAACTGCTTCAGTCTCTCAAGCGGTCAATTTCAGCACAAGACTTGTATTTGGAATTACGGAAGCGCAATCAAAGCATGGGATTAGCAACAGTTTATCGTGCCTTGGAAGCCCTGAAACTAGAAGGGGCAGTACAGGTACGGACTTTACCTAGTGGTGAGTCAGTTTACGCTTCCGTACAGCAAGACCAACATCATCTTACCTGTCTCAATTGCGGGGAATCAATCCCCATCGAGCAATGCCCCGTCCACGAGTTAGAAAATCAACTAGAAAAATCCCACTCATTTAAGGTTTTTTACCACACTTTAGAGTTTTTTGGGATCTGCGATCGCTGTCAGCTTACTTCAGCTAACCATAGTTAACCTGCTTGATGACGATCGATTTTATCTAAATCGAGATTCAGTGAAGTAGTTTCGCCGTTTTGGTTACTACTGACAACCGAACGCATTCCTTCTAAAGTTGAAACAATGCTGCGAGGGTCCATAAACATCACTTTACTGCTGCCGCTACTGCCGATAGTTTTGCCCATTTCGAGATAGTTTTGTGCTAGTAAAAACTGTAAAGCTTCTTTGGCATTCGGCTCAGATTTTAGCTTTTCAGTTACGATTTGCATTGCTTCCGCAGTAGCTTGCGCCCTCAGCACTTGTTCTTGTCTTTCTGCTTCTGCTTTCAAAACGATCGCTTGTCTTTGGGCTTCCGCTTCTAAAATTGCCGCTTCTTTTCTCGCTTTTGCTTCTAAAACTCTCGCTTTTGCTTGACCTTCGGCGGAGTTAACTGAAGAATCTCTTTCTCCTTCAGAAGTTAAAATTGCCGCCCGTTTTCTTCTCTCGGCTGCCATTTGTAACTCCATTGAGTCTTGCACAGCTTTCGAGGGAATGATATCTCTTAGTTCTACTCTAGTAACTTTTACGCCCCAAGGATCGGTAGCAATATCGAGTTCCCGCAAGAGAATTTCGTTAATTTCAGTACGGGCGGTAAAGGTTTGGTCTAGTTCTAATTTACCCATTTCTGAGCGAATTTGAGTTAAGACCAAATTAACCATTGCAGATTGGAGATTTTCAACTTTGTAATAAGCTTTCTCCATATCCATAATTCGCCAATAAACAACCGCATCAACGCTGATCGAAACGTTATCGCAAGTAATACAAGTTTGGGGCGGAATGTCAATTACTTTTTCGCGAGTTGTTTCTTTATAGACAACTTTATCGATGAAAGGAACGACAAAATTAAGTCCCGGTGTCAGTTTCTTTTTATATTGTCCGAGACTTTCAACCAATGCCTCATTTTGTTCGTTAATGATTTTGACTGAACCTGCAAGGGCAGAACCGCCAAAAACTGTTAAAAAGATGATAAAAGAAAAGAATTCTCCCATTGTTAAATGTCCTCTTTTTTGTTGGTGATTAGGGATTAGGGACTGGGGACTGGGGATTGGGGATTAGGGACTGGGGACTGGGGATTGGGGACCCTTGGATTGGGGACCCTTGGATTCGGGACCCTTGGATTGGGGATTAGGAATTAACAGTTCTCAGTTTGTCCAACAATTCTCCTTGTCTCCTTTGTCTCCCTTGTCCTCAATAATGGAGGATATTGTGCGGCATGACGATGAGGGTGTTTCCTTCGCGACGTAAGACATAAACTCTTTGGTTAGCAGCGATCGCCGTTTCTTCGTCTTCACATTTTGCTCGCCATGAGTTACCCTCATAAAGCACTCTCCCTGCTTGTCCCGGAGGAATTTCACTGAGAGTTTCGCCTTCTCTGGCGGCTTCGAGAGTGGTAGCTGGGCGTTTTGGGGCGAAAAAGCGTCGCGAAAGGAAAATTAGTAACGTGGAAAAAATTAACCATAGCGCCACCTGTAAACTAATCTGTGGTAAGAGTAATGACACTAAAGCGACTAATAAAGCTGCGATCCCCATCATAAAGGCGACAAAGGCGGTGGGGAAAAAGAACTCCATCAAGCACATAATTGAGCCAGCTAGCAACCAAAAGATAGTTGTACTTAACAGAGGAGTAGACGCAGCGATCGCTAGCAGATAGGGATCGACTGCCACAGCGAATCTTTCAATCATAGTTTGCTGCATATCAGCTTCCAACGTCGGGAAATTGTACGATATAGATACAAATTTCTTTAAGTTACCGAATCTCGGTCAGAAATACTTCGATTTATTGCCAGCTTAACAATTTTTTCCCTGACACCAAAGAGCCATCGCTCAGAAAAAATAACGATCGAGAACCTCGCTAAAGTAAAGATACTCCCTTATTTATGATAGCTTGAGTCAGCAATGGCTTTGGTCGTAGCAAGATTCCTTCGTAGTTTTTGCAAGAAAATTTAATTTTTATTTATGAGCAGTTCCCAGTCGCAATTTCATCCTCCTCATCTTTGGGCAGCAGGTTCCTTAGCTGCCGAATTTGCTCCCGGAGAGTTAGTAGATAATCGCTATCAAGTGGTTGCACCGCAGATTTGGCGAGATACTAATCCGAAAGAACCACCATCGCTACCCGATCCTACACCGACTCTGGCGATCGCTTATTTGGGACTGTTTGGACAAAGTTTGCATCTTCCTCGGCTTTATGGGGTTTGTCAGTTGGAGGAAGGGGAAGTCATGGTTTTGGAAAATGTTCCTCTCACGCCGGAAGGGGAGTTTTATCCTGCTCTCGAGCAAGCTTGGGCTGATGCTTCGCCTGTACGTCAAGTCTACTGGCTCTGGCAAATTCTTACACTTTACCAGCCTTTAACTCAAGAAGGTGTAGTTTCTAGTTTACTTGATTGGGATAACATTCGGGTTCAAGGTTGGCGAGTCCGACTGAAGCAATTGTTTCTCGATTCCGAGACTAACCCACCACCAGAGCTTTTGCAGTCTTCTCTTACTCCCCCAAGCGAAAGTGCTACTCTTGTTCAAGCACCGATCGATATTTACTTACAAAAATTAGGCGCAATTTGGGAACCTGTGGTACGTTCAGCCAAAGCAGCCGTCGCCCCTCAACTCGAAGCTATTGCTCGACAATTGCAAACTTCTGAGGTAAGTTTAGAAAAAGTTTCTGCAACTCTCAATCAGCTTTTGCTCGAACAAGCAGCCCAGCAACCGCTACGAATTCAAGTTGCTAGCGCTAGCGATACCGGACCGAAGCGATCGCATAATGAAGACAGTTATTATCCCACGGCGAAGGAAATTGACAACAGATTTCTGCAATCTCCTCCGATTCTCGCCGAACATTTAGCGATCGTCTGCGATGGGATTGGCGGACATGAAGGCGGAGAAGTAGCTTCTCAATTAGCCGTACAATCACTCAAACTTCAAGTACAAGCGCTATTAAAAGAAATTTCCACCGATCCGGAGATAATGACTCCCGACTTGGTAGCGGAGCAATTAGCAGCAATTGTGCGAATCGCAAATAACTTGATCGCAGCTCGTAATGACGAACAAGAGCGAGAATGGCGACAGCGCATGGGAACTACTTTAATCATGGCTGTACAGTTACCGCAACAAATCAAAAATCTTGAATTAGGAGTAGGTAATTCTCACGAACTTTATCTAGTTAATGTCGGCGATAGTAAAGCTTATTGGATTACCCCAGAAGCTTGCTATCCTTTGACTGTAGATGATGATTTAGCCAGTCGGGAAACTACACTAGCTCGCAGTCTTTATCGCGAAGCTTTACAGCATCAAGGTGCGGGAGCGCTTACCCAAGCTTTGGGAACCAAAGATGCTGAATCTTTGCGTCCTACTGTGCAACGATTGATCTTAGAAGAAGATGGTTTATTGTTACTTTGTTCCGATGGTTTGAGCGACAATAATTTACTTGAGCAATATTGGGCTTATTTTTGTCCGAATGTTCTTAATGGCGAACAAACTTTGGAAGAAGCTGTTCGATCTTTAATCGATTTAGCTAATGAAAAAAACGGTCACGATAATACTTCGGTAGTATTGGTATCTTATGGCATTTCTCCTCAGTATCCAGTGCTAGTAAATTTGTCAGAATTGCCCCAGTTTAGTTTAGTTAGTTCTAAGTCGGGAGAGCCTAATTCTGCTGAAGCCTCAGAAGGAAGTGCAGAGGAAGCGGAATTAGAATTAGAACCAGAAGACCAACCTCTGGTGGAAGTTAACCATCGCAGTCGCTTGAAGATTTTAGTTATTTTTCTCGGAGTATTGGCTTTAGTTGCTTCTGCTGCTTTGGGTGGTTTGATGTTATCAAAAGTTCTTTTAGATTCCGATTCGTCCATTCCTTCTTCACCTCCTGAAAATGCCGAATAACTCAGTTTAGTTTGTCAAAAAAAATGCTCCTTGGGCTGGGGTTACTCGCTGGTTTTTCTTCTTTTTGTGGTCTATTTGACAGCAAGAGTGCTAAAAATCTCCTTGGATCGGGTAAAATCTAGCTTACCTCTTTTCTCTCTCGCCAAACCACGAACTCATGACTACCGATCCTAACATTGACACTGTACAAGAACCGATCGCTAACGCACCTCCGGAAGTACGAGAAATTATTGAGCGAGTTTTACAATTAGAAAAAGATAAGCTTTATCAAAAAATTCCTCGTCACATTAACGATGATATCCTCAAAATTATTAAAGAAGTGGTGCAATGAAGTTAATTTCGCTTAAACTTGCTAATTTTCGTCAATTTTATGGTAAAACCCCGGAAATATTTTTAGCTAACGATGAAGGAAATACTACTATCATTCATGGTAATAACGGCGCAGGTAAAACAACTATTCTCAATGCTTTTACTTGGGTACTTTATGAAAAATTTACTGCGGCTTTTGCTTCTCCTCACCAATTAGTAAACAAACGTGCTATTACTGAAGCTGACTTTAATACTTCTGTAGAATGCTTTGTGGAAATTCTCTTCGAGCATGAAAATAAAAGTTACCAAATTAAGCGTCAGTGCTATGCCTATCGAGATAAAAATAACGTCATTCAGTACAGCCAAACTAAACTATTTATGTTAATTGCTGGAGATGATGGACTTTGGTGTCATCCCCTTCAACAACCCACAGATATTATTAACCGTATTTTACCAGAAAGTTTGCATCAATATTTCTTTTTTGACGGCGAACGTATCGACCATTTTTTCCGCTCTGACCAAAAAAGTAGTATTGCTGAAGATACTAAAGAATTATTAGGAGTTAAAGTCTTAGATCGTGCTATCGAACATCTCAAGAAAGCTAAGCGTACTTTGCAAGATGAATTAACTACCATTGGTGACACGAAAACTAAGCAATTGTTACGCGAACAAAAGCAAACGGAAAAAACTAGTGAAACCTTGCAAGAACGTCACCAAGAAATCAACCAAGAACTTGCCCATTTAAGTGAATTTAAACAAGCAATCAACCAACGTTTGCTCGAACTTAGTGGCGCGGAAGAATTGCAGCAACTCAAGGAAAAACTCCTCACTCAGGAAAAAACAATTCGCGAAAATATTATCCATGCTAATAATAGCATAAAAGAGTCACTTTCTCGGCGTGGCTTGACAATTTTTTTAGATGAAGCCAGAGCTAAATTTGCCAAAATTATCGCTGAATTGCGTTCCCAAGGCGAATTACCCACAGGTATTAAACAACAATTTGTTGACGATCTTCTCAGCCAGCAACGCTGCATTTGTGGCACAGAATTAACCCCAGGAACAAATTCCTATCAATTGGTACAATCCTGGCAAAAAAAAGCCGGCATTCCGGCAGTTGAAGAAGCAGCAATTCGCTTAGACATTCAAGTTAAAGAAATAGGCAACCAAGTCAATAAATTTTGGCAAGAAGTAGACGCACAGCAAGCAAATATTAATCAATGGCGCAGCGAATTAGCCCAAATAGAAAATGAATTAGATGAAACTAAAGAAAAGTTACGTACCTATCCCGACGAAGATATTCAAAGGCTACAAAAACGTTTAGATGAAACTGAAATCAAAATCCGAGAACTAACCTTAGAGCAAGGTGCAAATCAGCAAGAAATTACCCGATTGAACCAAGAAATTGCCGGTAAAATTAAACAAATTGCCAAGCATAAACATAAAGAAGAAAAACAGGTATTAGCCCAAAAACGTATCGAAATAACCCAAGAGGCAATTAACCGAGTAATCGAAGTTAGAACGCGTTTAGAAAGACAATTTCGTTATTCCTTAGAAAAGCGAGTCCAGGAAATTTTTGCTTCTATTTCCTTTACCCCCTATCAACCGCGCATTAGTACCGAATACGAACTAAAATTAATCGAAAATACTTCGGGAATTGCCATTTCCGTCGCTGCTTCTACTGGAGAAAATCAAATTCTCAGCTTATCTTTTATTGGCGGGATTATTGACAGAGTAAGAGAATGGAGTCAGAAAAACACGCTTATGGGTCCCGATAGCAGTACATTTCCAATTATTATGGACTCACCCTTTGGTAGCTTAGATGAAATCTATCGCCGTCAGGTAGCCAAAGCAATTCCTAAACTAGCAAATCAGTTAGTTGTTTTAGTAACTAAAACTCAGTGGCGCGGCGAAGTAGCAACAGAAATGGCTGATTGCATTGGCAAACAATATATTTTAGTTTATCACTCTCCCAAGCCAGATTGTGAAGAAGACTTTATTGAAATCAACCAAGTAAGTTATCCTTTAGTTAAACCTAGTTCAGATTCATTTGAATATACTGAAATTATTGAGGTGACAAAATAAAAAGATCGAGTGTTTGGATTTGATGAGTAATCCCCGTCAATTGGCTTTTGTGGCTCTCCGAGATATTTATCTGCGGGGGGCTTATAGTGAGATAGCGTTAAATAGGGTGTTGGCTAAGAGTAATTTGAGTGCGGCTGACCGAGGTTTGCTGACAGAATTGGTTTATGGGGTAGTGCGTCGGCAGCGATCGCTGGATGCTATTATCGACCAGTTAGGAAAAAAAAAGGCTCATCAACAACCTCCGGATTTACGGATTATTCTCCACATCGGTTTGTATCAGTTGCGTTATCTGGCTCAAATTCCCGATTCGGCGGCGGTTAATACGACGGTGGAGTTGGCGAAGGAAAATAAGTTTTCTCGGCTTGCAGGGGTGGTTAATGGCTTGCTGCGTCAATATTTACGGTTGGCTGCTCATGGTAAAGATCCTCTCAGGTTACCGGAAGCGATCGCGTCTCGTTTAGGAATTTTATACAGTTTTCCTGATTGGATCGTGGAAAATTGGTTAGAAGAATGGGGATTTGCGGAAACTGAACAACTTTGTGCTTGGTTTAATCAACCACCGACGATTGATTTAAGAGTGAATATTTGGCGAACTTCGCTTGAGGAGGTTTCGTCTGCGTTAATGGCTGCGGGTGTAACTGTTGCTTCTGTACCTCATTTACCCCAGGCTTTGAGAATAACAGGTGGTGCGGGGAAAATTCAAGATTTACCTGGTTTTCGGGAAGGTTGGTGGACTATCCAAGATAGTAGCGCACAATTGGTCAGTTATTTGCTTGACCCACAGCCAGAAGATGTGGTGATCGATGCTTGTGCTGCACCGGGAGGAAAAACGACTCACATCGCTGAATTAATGGCAGATCGCGGTACAATTTGGGCGTGTGACGCAGGTGCGAAACGTCTGGCTAAGGTTGCAGAAAATGCACAACGCTTACAGTTACAGTCTCTACAGTGCAAAACTGGCGATAGTCGCGATTTTCCTGAATTTATTAATAGCGCAGATCGAGTCTTAGTGGATGCTCCTTGTTCGGGTTTGGGTACTCTTCACCGCAGAAGTGACTTACGCTGGAGACAAACGCCGTCGAAAATTCAAGAACTTGCTAAGTTACAAGGAGAACTGTTAGACTCTGCCGCTAGTTGGGTTAAACCAGAAGGTATTTTAGTTTACGCCACTTGTACGTTAAATAGGTTAGAAAATGAAGTAGCGATCGCGTCTTTTTGCGATCGTCACCCTGACTGGAAAATTGACTTACCTGTAGCTAATTCTCCGGTTGTCAGTTTTGCGACTGATTCGGGCTGGATTAAAATTTTGCCTCACCAACAGCAAATGGATGGTTTCTTTATGGTAAAACTAAAACGGCAAAATTAATTTTTCGGTAATCTGCAACTAGGCGAGCGAAATTCAATTTTTTGCAAAATAAATTAGGAAATCTCTAAATACAATGCCAAAAACTACTAAAACCAAACAACTGTTAAAAATCTTGATTGGTGCTGCTTGGATTGATGGTACTATTCAAGCTGAAGAACGCGAACATTTAAAGAATATGGCACAAGAAAATAATCTGGCTAATGACCCAGAAATTAAATCTTTGTTGTCAGAAATTAAACAAGTTAAGCCCGCCGAATGTTACAATTGGCTTGAAGATTATTTGGGAGAAAATCCTAGTAAGGAAGACTATCAAGATTTGATAGAAGCAATTAGTGCGTTGATTTACAGCGATAATGAGGTTGCTATTGAGGAAAGTAAATTATTGACTCGTTTACAGTTACTAGATCCGGAAAACGAACCTCCTAAATCGGCTTTTGATAAGGCGATTAAAAAAATTCAAAAATTGTACCGTCAAGCAGTTGATTCCCAAAATTAAAATTGTTTTTCTTAGTTCGGTTTTAAGCTTTTTTTTGTCTGTAGGGTGTAGGAGCTGACTCACCCTACTCTTTTGTGAGAAACTATTCGATCCTTATTGCCTTTATTAAACTCAATTTATCTCTATTTATCGGTAATAAAAAATAAAATGCTACACAGGAAAAGAATTAAAAATTTAAGTAAAACACTATCTGTCTCTACAAAATCATGATGCGTAGCAAACATTTTTCTATTAAAGACTAGATATCTTTTGCATCTCAAATTTCCTCCAGAGGTTTAAGAGGGTGTGACAGTTATAAATGTGGAAACAGGAATAACCCAAAATTTAGAAAATCAACTATCAGCCAATGATGCAACTAATTACCCCACCTGCTGACTAAAAAAGCAGTTTCCCTCAGCAAATTTCCTTTCTGGAACATCTAACTTAATTCTCTGTCTAATAATTTAAGGAGTTAGCCAGTTAGTCAAGAAAATGTTCTTGAATCGAGGATACAGCAAATACTGTTTAATTTTTAGTTTGGTGATGGCTGCACTGACCTTGCAGTACGTGGCTTTTAGCTATAGTTGTCAAGCTACTTTTTTTGGCGATACTCCCAAACAACGAGCTAGTTGTCAACAAGCTATTGCCCAATATTATACAGTTCCAGAAGCAAATATCAATCTCACTTTTGGTAGAGTTGACAAGGTGCTACAGCTTATGAATTTAGCTTAAGCAAAAGTCAACCAGAACAAAGTATTTGTCGAGTAAAATTTAACGGCGATCTTGAGCAACTTCTCCTTTTTAGCAACTAGCTGAATTGGCTTTTAACTCAGCTAATTATTACCAGGCAAAGATTTCAACTTTTGTGGCAACTATTTTGTTAATAGCGCGTCTCAAAGAATAAGTTCAACCAATTCCTAGAGATGATCTTTCTCTATATTTCAACCATAACTTTCTTAACGGCATAATTCACTAATCTCTAGGAACATCCCAGTTAAACTGATGTCTAATAAATTAACAAAGCGGTTTTAAGTAAGGAAAAAAAATGTCTAACTCAACTCAGATGAAAGCAACGGCGGCGGTACTTTTAACATTAGGAATGAATGGTGCAGCGATCGCGCCTTTTCTCACTCCTACTGCTGCATTCGCCCAAACAAGCGGATTTCGTGATGTTCCTTCCAGTTATTGGGCGAAAGATTTTATCGAAGAATTGGCAGATCGAGGTGTAATTGCTGGCTTTCCAGATGGTACTTTTAGACCAGAAGCTCCAGTAACTCGCGCTCAATTTGCTTCGATGGTTGCAGCTTTTAACGAACCACAAGAACGCAGTGCAATTACATTCCGTGATGTCGCTTCAAATTATTGGGCTACACCAGCAATCAGAAAAGCTTATGAAACTGGTTTCTTGACAGGTTATCCGAATAATTATTTCCGACCCGATCTAAACATTCCTCGCGAACAAGTTTTAGTATCTTTAGCGGCTGGATTAGATTACACCCTTCAAGGTTCGCAAAGCCAACTTTTGAGCAACTACTTGGATGCTTCTAATATTAGTAGTTATGCTACTGATGAAATTGCGGCGACGACAGAACGTAAAGTTGTAGTTAACTATCCTAATGTGGAATATCTCAATCCAACTCGTAGTGCAACTCGTGCAGAAGTAGCTGCTTTTATTTATCAAGCTTTGGTAAATGAAGGACAAGCGCCGACAATTTCTTCTCGTTTTATTGTCTCACCAACACCTGTTGCAACTGAATTTAGAATTCCTTCTGGAACTCAAATTCCGGTTGCTTACGAACGAGAAAAAATTCTCTTGACTGAAGATGAATCTGCGGAAATTACTTTGACTGTAGATGCGAATATTACTACCAGAGATGGTCAGTTATTAATTCCAGCTAATTCGGAAATTGTTGGGGATTTGACACCAGCCGATGGTGGAACTCAATTTGTTGCGAAAGAGATAATTTTCCCTGATGGTGAAACTTTAGCAATCTCAGCAGTTTCGGACGTAATTTCCGATACAGAAATTATTCGTAAAGGTGGCAATATTACTACCTTAATTAAAAATGCGGCGATTGGCACAGGTGCAGCCGCAGCGATCGCGGGAGTAACTGGCGATCGCGCGATCGCTACCGAAGAATTACTGATTGGTGCTGGTGTGGGTGCGCTAGGAACTTTGATTCAACGTTTTATCGGTCGCAATAGTGTAGAATTGATTGTCATTGACCCGGAAACGGATTTGGATTTAACTTTAACTAGAGACTTGGTAGTATCGGCTCAACGTTAATTCAGTTAACATTACTGACACGGCACTCAACAAATTGCAATTTTAGAGAGATAATTAAAGTATGCCGTGTCCTAAGCAACTACCAACTGCAACCAGAAACAACTGGTTTTCGGGCGGAGTGTGGAACTTAATTAGCTACTGGTAGCCAAACAATAAATGTGGTTCCTGGTAACTCAGAAGAATTAGCCTTGCTGAATACAGCAGGGCTAATTAATTCTATATGTCCTTGCATTTGTTGGATGTATTCTTTGGCGATCGCTAATCCTAAACCGCTACCGGGAATCTCGCTTTCTGCTTGTACTCCTCGATAATGACGCTCAAAAATTCGTTCTCGATCTGCGGGTGGAATTCCCGTACCAGTGTCGCTAATGGCGATTCCTTGGTAAGTTTGCTTCGCTGTTTGTTTTTCTATGCCTACCTGAAGATAAATTTGTCCTTGGGGAGTGTATTTGATGGCGTTATCGATTAAATTACTCAAGACTTCTCGTAAAGCTTGAGGATTGGCTTTTATGGGTTGAATCGTCGCTGGAATTTCTGTCACCAAACGCAAACCTTTTTCTTGGGCGATCGCTTCGGCTGAGGCGAGTAATGGTTCTAAAATAGTGGTGATTTCTAGGGTTTCTAACTGAAACCCAACCTTAGTTTCTGTGCTACTTCCCGGTAATAATTTTGGTGTTGGTTTCGCAACTAAAGTCGGCGTCGAATTTTCTGCAACCTCCAGCCAGGAACGAAATTGAGCGAGTAAATCTTGCAAGCGATCGCTCTCACGAACAATATTTTCCGCAATCTGGCGATCGCCTGGCGATCCCACTAAACGTTTAATTAATAGTTTGCCAAAGGTTCGCAAAGCCGCGATCGGATTTTGTAGTTGGTGCAGCAAGTCGTGAAACTTATCAAATTGCTGTTCGGCAAAAATTTCTTGTTCTCGTAACTGCTGTTTATACCATTCTTGTCGTCGCTCAAACTTACAGGCGATCGCCACAGTTTTCGCTATTTTCTCAATTTGATTAACTTCTTTGGAGTTCCAGGCTCGATCTTGTCGTCCTGTCACCAGAATACCCATCATTACTTCTTCGTAAATTAACGGCAACACAATTTGACGCTCCCGCATCAACAAAATTTCTGCTTCTGCTGCTGTCACTCCTACCTCTTGCGGCATTTCCGCCCCTTGCAGACGAGGTGGTGAATTAAATTGATAGTTCCCTTCGTTCAATAAACGTACGCCTGATGCTTCTTGCCAAAATGTGGCTTTTTCCGGGTAAACTACGATTGGAACTAGCTTGGGAGTCTCTTCTACCAATTCTGCGGTTAAATAGATCGCTGTCCAACTCGCCCCTAACCCTTGAGTTAACAAATTTACCTGAGACTGACATAATGCAATTAATTCTGAACTGGCAGGAGCCAACGTCGGGTTAGGATAAGACATACAACCACCAAAAACGACCAATAAGCTTTTTCTCTAATTTAGTCTTCCATCTGAAGACCAATCCTCTACACTAGGGAACGATTTTGAGCTTCACCTCAGTAAAGTTTAAGTTTAATTAAGGTTTTATTAACTTTTTTGACTCGACCAGATTGCCAACGAACTATCCCCAATTACGCTTGTCTATTGGCATTGAAAAGATTGGCTTTACTTATCTTCTTACCCATAAGCTTGTAATCTTGGTATAGAAGGGATATAATTGCGACGGCTTTTGTAACTAACATTACAGCTATTAGCCGGAAGAGGAGGTAAGCAGGTTGGCAAGAAAACGCAAGCGCAAAAGTCGTCGTCGGCAAGAGGGAAGAAAAATATTAGAGCTTGTACCTCAGTTTAATATCGAAAGTGGCGAAGACAAACCCGTAACAGCAGCGAGAAAATACATAAAAGCGGAAAATATAGTCCCGCCAGCGTTACTGGTTGTGAAACGGAACGAACATACCACAGACCGTTATTTTTGGGCAGAGAAAGGTCTATTCGGAGCGCAATACGTTGAAGAAAACCATTTTCTCTTTCCTAGTTTACGGTTTGTTAGCCCTCCCAGCAAGACTAAGTTAGTTACTGCTAATAGTAGCAGCAATTAAACTCTAATCGACATCGAGGACGACAAAGCTGCAATTGCCCCACTCAGAAGGTTTAGCTTTGAGTGGGGTAGCAGCGATCTCTGTTAACTGAAGATCGCCGAACGTTGCGTCTTTATAGGTATTGACATTTGCTAGATTGTATGCTAAGAAGATAGCTCGCTAGGAGCAGGTTGAAAAGGTAATGCTTGCTGAAGTTGAATCAATTCGTCACGATGAGCCGTGACAGTAAGTAAACTTTGAGGTAAGGAGTTGTCAGGCGATCGCTGCTGAATTTGCAAAGAAACCTCTTCAGTACGACCCGCTTTTTGCCAATAATAAATTCCAGCGATCGGAGCAAGTAAAATCAATCCCAGAAACCAATTACCAATTTGGGGAAATAAGAAAGATAAAACCAGCCCCAAACAAAGAAAGCCACAAGCCGCCAGGAAACTCAAAAAAATCGCTAGAAACCAGCTAGGTTGGACAAAACCAGTAAAAATAAGCTGATGTTGTTCTTCATCAACCGCAGCGACGCGGTAAGCTCTTTGAGTAAAATACTGCTGTAACTTATCCAGCACAGAAGCCTCTGATTCGGATGCAATCAATTGTACCTGGGTAGTACGGTCTTTAGCCGAAGCCCGGATAAAGAAAAACAGACCCACCATTAACAACAAAGTCAAGAAAAAAGTCGAAGTAAGAATTGGCGTATCCATTAATTAAACTAAACTCAAAACAAAAGCATTTTCCCACCAGCAACAAAACTTGTGGCGCAAGGATCTGCTCCCATCGCACCGACTAGGGTAGGTTGCCACCTACCCTCATTGTTGCTCATCAGCAGCTTTTGCCGCAGACTTAAGCGTTCAAATCACATCGCCTTCTCCTCGTTATTCACATACTGTTGCCAAAAATTAGCCAATTCTTCAGCTTTATGATGAGACTCCAGACAAATTTGATACATCCGCCTGGGTCTACCCCTTCCTTCCACTTTTTTCCAATAGCCACTAATAGTTTCTGACTCTTCCAGAAACTTCAGAGCGCTATAAAGAACAGTATCCGAAAGTCGATAAGTTGGATACTCTTTTTCCAATAGTTCAATCAGTTCAGTTCCGTATGACTCTCCCCGTACCAAAACAGACAGAACGTAACAAACAGCTACTTCCTTATTCAGATATACCGGAGGAGGACTGTCGAAATACTGATAGATATCCTCAAATTTCATTTTCATAACCCGTCAGGCTTCCCAGCCAACACTAGGAATGGAGATATTCTTTTGGTGAACACAACACAAAGATGCACTCCTGCGGGAAGCAAACTGCTTAATTTCTAGTCCGCTGCTTCCAAACGGGTTGAAGATTATGCCCTGAATGGGAGTAAGAATTGACAATACGATTTAATTGGGACTTCGACCAAACTAGCTCGAAGTGAGATCCGAAAATTGCCAACTCCCGTGGTAGACACACTATTCGATCTCAAAGATAATTCTACCAACGCAATGAAAATCCGTCAGGTAGAAAACTGACAAAAGTCGGAAAATCATCCAGATCGCATCAGTCATACTGGAGTTAGTAGCTCGCCACAGCACCCTATAAGTCAATTTTGTCGTAAATACCCAAAAAAGAACCCTTTCTTAGTTAAGTAAATTCGCTCACCCTAGTCTACTTGTTCGACGATACTGGGAAAGGATCTCAAGATTGCATCCCCAATATAACCGAGATCCGCTCATTGTAAAACGGTAAGGTCAGCTCATCATCCTCAACGACATCCAACTCAGGTTACTGTCAAGTCAGCGTAGCGATCGCTACTAATCGCCACCGAACCTAAAATTATTGACTCTCAAAGTAGAAAAAAGTTCAATTCTACCCTGAAAAAATTTTCCTTGACCGTGACACTGCCATCTGACAATTTAATATAGAAACATAACTTTGGGCGACTCACCAACCTTCCCACAATCGAGAAAGACCATGAGAAATCAGCCTCAAATCAAATCTTCCATTCCCCAAGCCGTACAAAAAGTGTCTGTAAGTATGAGACGCGCAGGTCAAATTGGCTTATGGGTACAAATCTTCTTAGGTGTCGTCTCAGGTCTAATTTTGGGAGGAGCGATCGTCTCTCAAAATGTAGGCGCAAATGAAGGGGGCGGTCAAGAAGGCTTTGGCATTTTCTTAGCCATTTGCGGACTCGTTACCTTGGGTGTCAGCATTTACTTTTGTTTGCGTTACCTCAATATCGGTAAACTCCTCATGAATGCTGACCCCGCTTTACGTCCCAGTAAAGCCGATACTATCGAAGTCCTACGACTAGGACTAATCGTTAACCTCGTCGGAATGTTACTCACTCTTTTAGGTGCAGAAGCCACTGTAGGTATTATCCTCGGTAAAGCTTTATCCCAACCTCAAGGTTTAACCACCTACGACCCCGAACGCTTTGTTCGCGCTTTAGATATTTTCGTTGTTCAAGCGAATATCAACACGATCGCCGCTCATTTTGTCGGAATTGTCGTTTCTCTCTTGCTCATCAATCGCGTCACTCGCTAAGGTTATTAACTGATGTAGAGACTATCTCACTTCTGTACAGACTGCACAAGCGGTCTTTCACATTTATCAAGGAATTCCCAAGTCCGTGCTAGACCTAAAGTTAATCCGAGAACAACCAGAACTCATTCAACAACAACTCAACCGCCGCAGCCCTAGCGGTGAATACGACCTCACGCCAATTTTAGAACTAGATCGCCAACAGCGCGAACTAGAATCTACTCGCACTAGCTTACAAGCTCGCAGTAACGAAATTGGCAAAACTATCGGTCAAAAAATGAAATCCGGTGCTGACCCCAAAGGTGCGGAAATCATCGCCTTCAAGGAAGAAGGAAACCAGATTAAGGTTAAATTAGCCGAACTCGAACCCCAAGAAAAAGACTTAAAAGCTCAAATTGAAACAGCTTTACTGCAAATTCCTAACCTTCCTAGCGAATCTACTCCAGAGGGAAAAAACGAAGACGAAAACGTCGAAATCCGTCGCTGGGGTGATGAATATATTCCCGATAATCCTGATATTTTGCCTCACGAAGAAATCGGCAAAAAATTAGGAATTCTTGACTTTGAACGCGCCGTAAAAATCGCCCAAAGTCGCTTTGTCGCCTTAGTTGGTGCAGGTGCAGCTTTAGAAAGAGCTTTAATTAGCTTTATGCTCGACAAACAAATTGCCGCAGGTTATACCGAAGTAATGCCTCCGGTATTAATTAATAGCCAAAGTTTAACTGGAACGGGACAATTACCAAAGTTTGCTGAAGATTCATTTAAATGCAAAGAAGACGATTTGTGGTTAAGTTCCACTGCGGAAGTCCCGGTTACTAATTTGTATTCCCGTGAAATTCTCGATGCTGCCCAATTGCCAATTTATCACTGCGCTTATACACCTTGTTTTCGTCGCGAAGCAGGTAGTTATGGGAAGGATACAAAAGGATTAATTCGCTTACATCAGTTTAACAAAGTCGAATTAGTTAAAATAGTTGCTCCCGAAACTTCTTTCGATGAATTGGAAGCTTTAACTAAGAATGCTGAGGCAATTTTACAAGCATTGAAACTACCTTATCGAGTCATTGAATTATGCACCGGAGACTTAGGTTTTAGTGCTACAAAAACTTACGATTTAGAAGTTTGGTTGCCTTCTGCGGGTAAATATCGGGAAATTTCTAGCTGTTCTAATTGTGCTGATTTTCAAGCCAGACGCGCCGATATTCGCTTTAAAGAAAGTGGCAAAAAAGGTACGCAATACGTTCATACTCTTAACGGTTCGGGTTTGGCCGTTGGACGCACAATGTCGGCTGTTTTGGAGAATTATCAACAACCTGATGGAACTGTAAAAGTTCCTGATGTTTTGCAACCTTATTTGGGACGTGAGGTGTTGTAAAAAGATATTTCACAAATACTTACAACTATTATGTAGAGACGTTACATGCAACGTCTCTACTGTGCGTCTGTAGCATTAGTTTATGTAAATGGTATTAGAAAACATAATGTGGAAAAATGTCATCCTTCGCTTCGCGAAGGATGACGTAAGATTAAATGAAAAAGTAAGCTAATTTGGCTGATGTTTTGTTTGTAAATAGCTATGAATATAATCTTCATTGAAAATAATTCTAGCTAATTGCAGTGCTTCTTTTCTTTCTGAATCGGTTAAATAATCATCACCTTTTAAACCTGATGGTGTATGTCGAGGATCTCCACCTGCATCGATATATCGCTGTTTAGAAATTGCCATTAATTCATCTAAACGACGTATTTGCTGTTGAAGAAGATTATTCTGTATTGTCATAGCCTTGCACAAACTCAATCAAAGCAACTTCTCCATTTTGGAAGATAACTGCTCTTGGTAAAATTCTACTAGGACTTGTAATATACCAAAAGCCCTTTTCTTCATCATAAAGCCTCCAAACTAACAAGCCTAGAGTTTCTAAAGCATTAATGACTAAATATTGTGCTTCTGATGGTTCCATAAGGTATTAAATTTTCTTCAGGCATTAGTTATCTTATCATTACAAGTAGAGTTACTAAATTAGTTAACTTTTAACTAAAAATCCTGTTGTTTCTTTGCATGAATCTTCCGATCGCGTATCATCCAGACTATGTTACACCTCTACCCCCCGGACATCGCTTTCCGATGCCAAAATTTCAATATCTTTGCGAGTTACTCTTGAAAGATGGTATCGTACAACCAGAGCAAATCCACGCACCTTCCCCACCCCCCAAAGAATGGCTGGAATTAGTCCATACTCGCAAATACGTGCAAGCTTATTGCGAAGGTACGCTCGATTCTAAAGCACAGAGACGCATCGGTTTACCTTGGAGTCCCGGTTTAGTCACTCGTACTTGTACCGCAGTGGGTGGGACGATTTTAGCTGCAAAATTGGCTTTAGAATATGGTATCGCTTGTAATACTGCTGGCGGAACCCATCACGCCTTTCCTAGCTACGGTTCGGGATTTTGCATTTTCAATGATTTGGCGATCGCGTCCCGACTTCTCCTCCAACTCCAACTCGTCAAGAAAATCTTCATCATCGACCTCGACGTACATCAAGGAGACGGAACCGCCTTCATCTTTCAAAACGACCCCCGCGTCTTCACCTTCTCCATGCACTGCGAAGCCAACTTTCCCAGTAAAAAGCAACCCAGCGACCTTGATATCCCTTTACCAGTCGGTTTAGACGACGACGGCTATTTGCAAATCCTAGCAAAACATTTACCACATTTACTCGCAGAAGTCAAGCCCGACCTCGTACTTTATGACGCAGGAGTAGATACCCATGTGAGCGATCGCCTAGGTAAATTATGCCTCACCGACACAGGCATCTATCGCCGCGAAATGATGGTTATCAGCACCTGCATCGCCGCCCGATACCCCATCGCCTGCGTCATCGGCGGCGGCTATTCTAACGACTTCCCCGCCCTAGTCTATCGCCATTCCCTCCTCCATCGAGCCGCCAGCCAAATTTACCAAAATTGCTAATCCCTCGTTTCTTGACTCCAACCCTCCCCCAGAGGCTCCGCCTCACAGATAATGGAGGCTGAGCCTCCGTCGCTGCATTTCTAAAAGAGCCGAGAAACGAGGAAACGAGAAATTCTCCCCTCTCCTCGTAG
>NZ_JAAHBQ010000047.1 GCF_020144665.1 Oscillatoria salina IIICB1
GGGGGTTAGGGGGAGAGGTGCGAGGGACAAACAACAAAAATCCGGCTGTCATCGCCACTATTGCCGCCACATAAAAAACCATTTCTAAGCCGCTAAAACCGAAAATAATTCCTAACAGTAAAGGCGACACAAATTGTCCTAAAAATCCTGCGCCAGTTCCCGCAGCGAGGACGCTGGAACGTAATTCTGAGGGAGCAAGATTGGCTAAACTATTGTATAAATTCGGTAAAACTAAGCCAAATCCTACGCCAAAAAATACGGCGGTGACGAGAATTAAACTCAGTTGAGATAACACAGGAATTGTAATTAAAGTCAGTGCCATTAAACCAAAGCCAAGGGCGATCGCGCCAGCCCCACCAATTTTTTTCGCCAGGGGTTTTGCGCCAAAAGCGGAGATAATTGCTGCTCCTACGGCTCTGCTAGCTAAGACAATACCATTAAGGGTACTTCCTGCCCCAATTGTTTGTTTGAGGTAGATAGGGGCGTAAATAACCACAGCATACATGGCAATTGAAGCGAGAGAGAGGGTTAATAACAGTCGCAGCGTTTCTGGATTACCTAAAACCGTCGTCAGTCCGAGAGAATCTGACTTTACCTTAGTTTTGGGCTTTTGGGGCGGTTGCTTACCAAAAGTTAACGCAGTTAAGAAAGCCAGAGGAAAGGCGATCGCGTACAAATAAAAGGCATAATGCCAATCAAACGAACCTACCCAGCCCCCCAAAAGCGGAAAAGCAATCCCCGTCAGAGTTAAAGTGCTAGTAGCGTAACCGAGGGCTTGCGATCGCGCCTCACCTTCATACATACTGCCTAACAAACCTAAACTCGCTGCCGCAATTCCACCACTAGCAGCCCCCAATAAACCACGAGTGACTAATAACGGCGCGAGATCGTCAATAAAAGCCCCAGCCGTGCCAAAAATAGCATAACCAACCAAACTAGGAATCAAGATCCGCAATCTCCCGATCCGATCTGCCAAAATCCCCAAGGGAGGGCTAAACAGCGCAATTGTCAAGCAATGAAGACTAACTAAATTACCTGCCAAAGCTGGATCTAATTGTAACTGTTCGATTATTTCTGGCAATACCGGGGAAACAACTCCTCCTGCCATTGTCGTCAAAGAACCTGCGGCAAGCAAGACTAATATTCTAGGATCTCGAAACATCAGCAAATTTTTCACTAAAAAAGATGAATAACTGGCACAAAACGGCAACTTCAGACGTTTGCCCCTTTCTCAAGGTGAATTTAACTTTTTCTCCCTTTTTCTGGACAGTAGAGGGATCTATTGACTCAAATCGGGAAAAATCACCAATAATAAACAACAATGAGACAATAAACAACGAACGATCGCTAACTGTCAAGGAATGGAACTAAAGACAGCCTTAACTAGCCAAATAGTCCGGAATCAAGTGAGAGAAGTGGGAATTAACCCGAATTACTGGTATCCGGTAGCTTGGGCAAATCAACTTCAGCCTGGTAAAATTCTGCCTGTCACGATTTGGCAAGAAAATATCGCCGTTTTTCGGGACGAGTCGGGTAAACTTCATGCTTTAGAAGACGTATGTCCCCATCGTGGTGTTGCCTTACACAAAGGAAATGTTACTGGTTGCAATCTTGCCTGTGGTTATCATGGCTGGGAATTTAACGGCAGTGGCGAATGTGTAAAAATTCCTTATTTGCCTGAATCACAAAAGCTGCCTCGCGCTGCGGTGCGGAGTTATCCAGTGCAAGAAAAATATAACTTGATTTGGGTATTTCCGGGCGAGATTTCCTTAGCTAGTAGCCAACAACCGCCAGAAATCAAAGAATTTGACCGACAAGACGAGTGGTTAATGGTTCCGGTTTCTGCCCATTTTCAGGCGCATTTCTCGATGTGTAACGAAAACACGATGGACGTTTTCCACGGCTACTTGCATCGAGGCTTGCAAGGATGGTTCGATCCGGTGTTAACGAGTTTAAAAGAAACCGAAAACAGTGTTTGTGCCGAATATAACGTTTCCTATCAAGGTAGGATGGCAAAATTTTTAGGATTAAGCGATCGCGCAGACGAAGTAACTACTCTACCAATCTCAATTCAATATCGCTATCCTCACTACTACACCTCTCTTCAAGGTGTTTCTACTTTATATCTGATGCGTTTGCCAATTTCCCCTACGGAAAGTCGTTCTTTTGCTTACTTTTTCTTTAAAGTTCGTCTTCCTCGGTGGTTACTTCAACCCCTCCAGCCCGCGTTACAATTCCTGCTTCCGCGCTTTCTCTTACTCAAATTTCTCGCCCAAGATATCGAAATGGTGGAAAGCGAACAACAAACCTATCTCAAAAACCCTCAACGGCGTTACGTGGAAATCAACCCAGCAATTATCGCCGTCCAACGCTTGATAATTCGTCAATACGAGCAATTTAAACAGAATTCTTTGTCAACAACCGAAAATTCAACAACGTCCCAGAATGGTATCGTTGAGGGTGTCAGCCAAAATCCCAGTTAAATCAACCAGTTTTGGCAAAATTTTCCTAGTAATAAAGAGGGAAATTTTCTCTGTGGGAAATCCAACTCATCTAACTTTTTGCCCAAAAAAACCACTAACGATGAACAATCTACCGCCAACAGAGTCTTTGAATTATAGCAGTAGACTGCTACCATACTTGGAGTTTCTCAGGAATTGAAGTGTAGACTAACTTTGCCAAATGGTATTAAACAGGTGAGAGGAGTAAATCCGTGCAAGTTGTGAAAGAGTACGTTCAGCGCTGGTACGAAAGCGGACTAGATCCAGATGAATTTATTTGTCATGCTAAACAAGGTAATCTGGTTGACATTGAAGCGCCTACTACTGGCAAACGTCAAACAGTGCTAACTTTTTGCACTAATGACGTTTTGGGTTTGACTCAATCAGATCGAGTCAAGCAAGCAGCTATTGATTCGATTCTTCAATATGGTACGTCAAATAGTTCCTGCTCGGTTTTGAGCGGTCGTATAGACTTACACCGTCAATTGGAAGAAGAAATTTCTCAGTTTAAGCATCTACCCCACACCCAACTGTTTCTTAACGCTTGGATGGCGATGCAAGCTTTGGTGGATGCTTTTTGTCATTTGGCTATTCCCGTTCCAGGATTTCAGCATACCAAAGAGACGTTAATTATGACCGATGTTCTCAACCACGGTTGTATTGTCTCGGCGGTAGTCAATGCTGGCACTCGTTCTGGTAAAGTATTCGGTCATAGTCCCCAAGTACGAGTCAAAGCTTATCGTCACTGCAACGTCGAAGATTTAGCTCGGAAATTAAAACGATATGCTCGTCCTGATGAGAGAATTATGGTAGTTTCTGATGCAGTGTTCTCGATGGACGGGGATATTGCTCCTCTCCCGGAAATGCTGGACGTACTAGAAAATTATGACGGTAGCGTGTTATTAATGGACGAAGCTCATGCTAGCGGTGCGATCGGTGCGACGGGAAGGGGAATTTACGAACATTTTGGGATTTTACCCGAACAGGCGATCGCTCGAGGTATCGTCCCTTTGATTTTAACCACTTTTTCTAAGTTTGCAGCTTCGGCTGGGGCGGCGATTAGCACTCATGTTGCCGAATTTAAACCTTTGTTGAACGTTTCTCCTACTTCTATTGGTACAATTTCTTTACCACCAGCAAGTACGGCTGCGGCTTTGGAGAGTATTCGTCAGGTGCGCCAATCTCCTGAGTTGGTGCAAAGGTTGCAAGCTAATACTCGTTACTTGCGAAGTCGTCTGGCGGAAACAGGTTTTTCCGCGATCGGTGAAACTAATGTCATCCCCGTCATTTTACCCCCAGAGATTAATCCGAAAATCTTTGCGCGGGAGATCATGTCAAACCACGGCATTTGGATTTCACCAATTTGGTTTATCGCTAAACCTCGTCTCCGCATTACGGTTAATTCTCTCCATACTCAAGAGGAAATGGATCGTTTGATTGCTGCTTTGGTAGCAACGCGAGACTTACTTTATCGACCGACAATTAGTGCATAAATCGGTGTTTAAGTCAAGAGAAAATTTAGAAATTCGGGCTGCGATCGCTCCAGAAGATTTGGCAAAGTTTCTGGATGTACCAGCCCTTGTTTACCGCGATAATCCCCACTGGGTAGCACCTTTGCGTAGCGAAGTCGCCAAGCAATTTGCACCCAGCAATCCTTTCTTTAAATATGGTAAATTACAGCCTTTTATTGCCATTAAAGATTCAGTTGCGGTAGGGAGAATTGTTGCTGCGGTTAATCAACGTTTGGTTGACAAAGAACGTAGAAATGTGGGTTTGTTTGGCTTTTTTGAGTGTATTGAAGATTGGGGAATTGCCCAAGCACTTATTGATACTGCTTGTGATTGGTTAAAAGCACAAGGAATGACTTTGGTTCGCGGTCCAATCGACCTTTCTACTCACAATAAATGTTTATTTTTGGTCGATGGGTTTGACGAACCACCAATGGTTATGATGCCTTACAATCCTCCTTATTATCCTCAATTTATGGAACAGTTGGGTTGGGAAAAAGCACAAGATGCTTATGCGTATAAATTTCCTTTAGATGAACCCTTACCAGAAAAGTTTGCTAAAGCTTATCGAATTGCTTGGAAATCGGGAATAAATTTTCGCCAAATTAATCTTAAAGGTAAAGCTTTTGAAGAAGATGCTCTTCGACTTTATCAGCTTTTTAATAAGTGTTTTGCCAACAACTTTAGTGCTACTCCTCGCACTGAAGAAGAATTTCTCGAAGAAGCAAAATCCCTACAAAATTTAGTCGATGCAGATGCTTTTCCCATCGCCGAAGATAATGGCGAAATGGTCGGCTTTTTTATGGGTTTACCTGATTATAATATTCCCCTTAAATACGTGAATGGTAAACTAAATTGGTGGGGAATGCTGAAGTTTTTCTGGTATCGGCGACAAATCGATCGAGGGAGAGTGGTAATAATTTGTTCGTTACCAGAATATCGACGAAAAATGGTACCTTTAGCGTTAATTTATTTAGGGCTTCAAGGAGCAACTAAAAAAGGTAAACCCTACAAATACGCGGAATTAGGTCACGTTTTTGAAGATAATTTCCCCTCGCGTCGTTTAATTGAGGCATCGGGTGGTAAAATTCACAAAACTTACCGTATTTATGAGAAAAAAATAGGGACTGGGGATTAGGGATTAGTGACTGGGGATTGGGGATTAGTGACTGGGGATTGGGGACTAGGAAATAGTAACTAAAAAGATTAGAAAAATTAGATGAAAACTATCAACTACCTCCAAAAAACTGACAACTTTATCGCTAATTCTAAATCCATAAATCACTAATTAACTCATCTTTGATTACCCATACTAACTATTAAATACTAACAAATATTATGAAAGCATTTGTAACTGGAGCTAGTGGATTTACAGGCTCTCATTTAGTAAAATTACTAATAAATAAAGGACATGATGTTGTTGGTTTGGTTCGTAAAACAAGCAACTTAGAACGTCTTGCTGATTGTAATCTTAAGTTAGTTTATGGTGACATTACCGACAGGGAAGCTTTAGCTAAGGGAATGACAGATGTAGACTGGGTTTTTCACACCGCAGCTTATGTAGAATTAGGCTTAGTTGATGCTAATAAAATGGCAAAAGTAAACGTAGAAGGAACCCGCGCCGTGTTAGAAACTGCCCAAGCTGCTAACATTTCAAAAATGGTTTATTGCAGCACAATTGGCGTATTTGGCGATACAAAAGGGAGAGTTATTGACGAAACTTTTGTCAGACAACAAAGTGAATTTTCTTCTGCATACGATCGCACAAAATTTGCGGCGCAACAATTAGTAGCTGAATTTGCGGCGAAAGGGTTGCCTGTAGTTAGTGTTTTACCGTCGGGAATTTTCGGTGCAGATGACCCTCATTTTGGTCCAGTTATTGACCAATTTCTCAAGGGAAGATTAAAATTGTGGGCGGGAGGATCTCGCGTGACGGGAATTGTCCATGTTGACGATTTAGTTACGGCGATGATTTTAGCAGCAGAGAAAGGTGAAACTGGTGCTAAATATATCATTTCGGCGGGGGAACTTACAACTAAAGAAATGTTTGCTTTTCTCAGTCAAGAAACAGGTATTCCCGCCCCTGGTGAAACTCCTCAACTAATAGTTAGATTAGCAGGAAATATTCTCGATCCGCTTGGGAGATTTTTGAATTGGCAGCCACCTTTGAGCCGAGAAAGAGTACATTATATTTACGATCGCTGCGTGCGTGTGGATGCAACTAAAGCGCGTCGGGAGTTAGGTTGGCAACCTCGCGGTGTTAAGGAGACTTTGCGCGAAATCGTCGCCGCGAAGAGATAATTACATCTGTTGTTGCATCAGTCGCGCGAATAAGCCTTCTTGGGCAGCAAGTTGGGCAAATGTACCTTCTTGGACAATTTTACCTTGGTCGAGGACGTAAACGCGATCGCTATTCCGAATTGTAGTTAATCGATGGGCGACGACAATTCTGGTAATTTGTAATTTGTCGATATTTTCGCTTACTTTTGCTTGAGTTTGGTTGTCTAAAAAACTCGTAGCTTCGTCTAAAAGTAAAATTTTGGGTTGTTTAGCTAAGGCTCTAGCTAACATCAACCTCTGTTTTTGTCCCCCAGAAAGATTAGTTCCGCCGACGCTAATTACAGTTTGCATTTTCATCGGCATTTTGTCAATATCGGCGGCAAAATCAACTTGTTTGACTGCTTGCCAAGCTTGCTCGATGGTAATATTACTACCACCAGCAATATTCTCAAAAATTGTCCCACTAAAAGGTTGACTATTTTGTAAGACTACGCCGATTTGTTGGCGTACTGCATCTAATTCGAGGGAGTTTAAATCTTGTCCCTCATATTTTATTTTACCAGCTTGGGGTGTTTCTAATCCTAAAAGCAAGCGTAAAATTGTTGACTTTCCGCTTCCGGAAGCACCCACTAGGGCGATAAATTCTCCGGGTTGGGCATTAATAGTAATATTTTCTAAGATATTTGGTGTATCTTGATGGTAGGAAAAGGTCAGATTTTCTAAGGATATTTTACCATCAAGTTGACCCGGATGACTTGAATTTTGCGTAATTTCGAGAGGTGCATCAAGGATAGGTTTAACTCGCTTCCAGAGAGACGCGATCGCTAAAAGATCGATTGAACTATTACTTAAATTAATCCCCCCAGTTATAAAAATTCCAAAGGCTGCATAAAATGCCACAAAAGTACCTGTTGATAACTTTGATAAACCAATTAAAGATACCGCCAACCAAAACAATAATACCGTCGCTACTAAAGGTAAAACTTCGTTGAAAACTGCCAAATAGTCCTCAATTCGCTGGCTTTTCAACCTCAGCACTAACTGTTTGCTATAGCCTTTACTCCAATAAGCAAAAGCACGTTGAATTGCACCAGCTACCCGTAATTTAGCTACACCATTAATTAACTGAATCAGGATACCAAAAACCTCTCCTTCTTGCTCTTGTTCTCGACGTAAATACCTCAAACTAATTATACCAAAAATAAGCGTAGTTAGCGCAGCAATTAAGCCAACAGCACAAGCAACTAAAGCAAGTTTCCAGCTATAATAAAACAATAAACCTAAATTGAGTAAAGCAAAAATACTTGCCAAAAAACTACGCAAAATCGTCCCAGCAAATTGACGGCGAATCTCGCTAACAGTAGTGACTCGACTTGACAAATCGCCGCTAGAATATTGACGAAAAAAACTAGCTTTTAACTTCAATAATCGATCCCAAACCGCCGCTTGGCTAGCAAGATCGGCAAAACTTTCTACTCGCAATTGAGCAAATCCTTGGGTAAGTTGATACAAACTTCTTCCCCATGCTGCTACTAATAAAGCTAAACCTATTTGTAATAAAATTTCTCTTGACGCAGCCGGAATAGCGTAATCAATTAAAATTGCCGTCGCGTAGGGTGTCAGCATCCCCAACACAGTTGCACCGATACCACACCAAAAAATAAGTTGTAAGTCAGATTTACGTTTAAATAAAGCAAATTGTAGCAATTGCCAAACTTGTACTAAACTTGGCTTTTGGTTGATATTTTCAGGTAGAATGCGATAAAAAGTATAAGCGTGACTAGATAATTTTTGGGCAAGTTTTGCTGTTAATTTATTTTTTGTCTTCGCTACCGGATTAAATAACTGATAACTTCCTGACTTAGCTGGTAACAAAACTACAGGTTGCTCTTCCTGCAAATTATAAGCCAAAATTACACCAGCATCTTTTTTCCACCAATCTGTGGTTAACTTTACCTGACGCATTCGTAAACCAGCCGCGTGACTCATTACTGATAAAGAATTTTCTTGAGGAAGAGATGCAGGGATTTTAACTTCCAAATAGCGACAAATTTCGACAAACGCGAGAGATAAGGGGGAATCAACTATTGGTGTAAAATTTTTTGCTTGCTGCGGATTTAATAAGTGACTTAATTTTCCAAAAGCTATCTCAGTCGCTTGACTATTAACTTGTATTTGTGTTTGTAATCTTAACTCAGCTTCTGCTTGTTGCTGTTGTTTAACCTGATTTAGATGTTGAAAGACATTTTCGTGAAGTTTATCTAAATATTCCCTCAGACTTTTGGTTTTAGGTAAAGCAATTTTATGAGGAAATTCTAAATATTTAAGCCAATTATCTAAAAGCAAACTAGCATTTTTATCTCCTTTGATAATTAATTCCTCTACCTCATCTAACTCAACCTTGAGCAATTCACTTGCTTGTAAACAAACTGCCAACAAACCTTGACATTTGTCAATATTTGAAACACCAAACATTGCTTCTCCAGCATTCACACTAAATAAATATTTACGTCTTCCATGAGGAATACCATTCTCAACATCAACAACAAAAATAGCAATTTCTCCCGATTTAACCAGCCAAACAAGATCGGGATCGTCGAGCAAATTAGCCTTATTTACATTTACCAAATAACCTTGTCTTTCCCACAAATTACGAACATCTTCACCATGCTTACCACAGTCATCATTTATCTGCGTGTATCCGCGTTCATCTGTGGTTAATAATTCCTCATTATCAAGACTTTTTCTTTCTTGACTCAAACTCCAATACAGTTGTTTCAATTGCAATAATTCTTCGTGAGTTCCTTTCTCTACAACCTTTCCCTCTGATAACACCAAGATTTCATCGCAGTTACGAACCGTACTTAAACGATGAGCAACAATTAAACAAGTACAGCCTCTTTTTCGCAAATTTTGGTCAATAATTCTCTCAGTTTCTGTATCCAAAGAGCTAGTTGCTTCATCTAAAATAATTAGACTCGGATTATTAACTAAGGCTCTAGCAATTTCCAAACGCTGTCGTTGTCCTCCACTTAAATTTAAACCAGCTTCAGTTAATTTAGTATTGTACCCTTTTGGTTGCGATCGCGTAATTTCATCGATTACTGCATCTTGACAAGCTTGACTTATTTGTTGCTCGGATATGGTATAATCCCACAAAGTTAAATTATCCCTAATTGTCCCGGCGAATAAACAAATATCTTGAGATACAAAAGCAACTGATTGAGCAAATAAATAAGATGGTATTTCTGACATTTCTCGATCGTCAAACAGAATTTTACCTGACCAAGGTTGATAAAGTCCGCAAACGAGTTTAGCAATCGTCGATTTACCCGAACCACTAGCACCCACTAAAGCAATTCTTTGTCCTGGTTTAATAGTTAAATTCAAATTTTCAACTAACGGCGGATCGATAGGGCTATAGCCAAAGGTAACATTTTTTAACTCTATGTTTCCTTGTAAAGGTTGAGATGAATTTTGATTTGTTTGTTGGTCTTCCTTCAAATTATCTGCTATATTGGTTTTATAGACATCATCTAAACGTTCTAAGTCTCCCGTTAATTCTTGAATCAAACTACCAAAATCAACCAAGCGGCTAATTGGCGCGAGGAAAGCTTGAATTAAAATTCCAAAAGCGACTAAACCGCCAATAGTTAATTCTCCTTGAATAATGCGCCAACCACCAATTACCAAAACTAACATCGAAGTTAATGCTGTTAGCAAACTTGGTAAAACTGCTAAAATTTGATTTTGCTTGCTTAAATTTTGTTGAGTGTTAATTGCTTTCGTATAGTAGCCCACCCAGCGCGAAAAAAAATCGGAAGTTTCCCCAGAAGCTTTCAGAGTTTCGATGTTTTGCAAATTAGCGATCGCTACTCCAGACACTTGTCCGTATTCTTGTACCAAACGCCGATTTGCATCTTGTCGCTGTCGAGATAACCATGCTAAAACAAAAACATTAATAATGGCAAAAAATATGCCAATTCCTGTTAGAAATAGGTCGTATTGAATTAAAATTAAAATATAAAATAAAGCGATAATAATATCAATAATTGTCGTTGCCAATTTGCCCGAAAGTAAATCAGCTACCTTATCATTTAATTCGACCCGGCTAGCAATTTCGCCAGCAAAACGTTGCTCATAAAAACTAATTGGTAATTGCAGCAAATGCCAAACAAATTTGCTCGACATTCCCACCGCCAGTTTGATTTTTAAACCTCGTAAAGCTTGCAACTGTAGCAAAGTCAGAATAGCTTGAATAACTCCTGCCAAGAATAATCCTAATAGCAAAGGACGCAACCAATCTTCCCTCCCCGCAATCAAAATTCGGTCGATAAAAATTTGCGTAAAAACTGGTAAAGCAATCGTCGGAATAACTAAGAAAAAACCTACCAAAACCGCATACGCGATCGCGCCCACAGATGACCTTAACCGCTCCCACAAAGCTATAATTAAACTAGGCTTGCGTCCTCCGGGCTGAAAATTTGCACCCGGTTTCATCGCCAAAACAACACCAGTATAAGCAGCGTCAAATTCCTGCCAAGAAACTGTCCTCGGTCCCGTTTTCGGGTCGTTAACATAAACTCGGTTTTTAGTAAAGCCTTCAACGACTAAAAAATGATTAAAATTCCAGAAAACAATATAAGGAAACTCTAACTTTTTTAATCCGTTCAAATCGGTCTTTAAACCTTTAGCCTCCAAGCCATAATTACGCGCCGCTTTCACAATATTTATCGCCTTAGAACCATCGCGAGAAACCCCACATTCTACCCGCAACTCGGCAAGGGAGACAATGCGCCCATAATAACCTAAAATAATCGCTAAAGCTGCCGCACCACATTCGACAACTTCCATTTGTAGAACCGTAGGCGTTCTGACTCTTTTGCTCATTGTTTATTGCTTAGAAAATCGTGCAATTAGCTTAATTAACAGTTTGATTAATTAAATCCCGCTAGCTTGTTTTAAAAGCGGAATAACTAATTCAATTGGCGCTTGCTTCTTAACAGTAACCCGGCTAGAAGTAGTAGTTCCCGAAGTAATTTTTAATTCAGGTCCAGCAGAAGCAGACCATTGATAACCGCTATAATTAGAAGTATTTGGTTGAAGTTCGGTAAAAACCGCGATCGCGCCTCCTTCGGGAAGCAATTTTTCCACAACTTCCGCATTACCAACCAATTCAGTTGCACCCTGTTTCGTTACTGGAAACGGCGATACCTCAGTAACAGTACCGACAATACCGCCAAATTCTTCTCTTTTTACCGTATTTGGTGTAACTTGAACCTCCATCCCTGGTTCAATCTTTTTCCCGTCTTGAATAGAAAAATAGCTAACCGCTAACATCTCTTTTCCGGTTTGAGATATTTGCAAAGTTCCCAAAGAATTTCCAGGGTTAACATATTCGCCAGCAGTAGTAGTAACTTCGAGAATGCAGCCCCTATGCGGACTAAAAATTTGACTATTCTCAGCTAATTTTAGTTCTAACTGAGCAACATTTTGCTCCACTGCTTGAATTTCATTTTGGCGGGTATTAGCAGCTTCAATTTTTACCTGTTCTCGTTCTTGTTGTTGACTTGCTAATTCTTCCAACTGAGCTTGCAATTGAGCAACTTTATTGAGACTTTCTTGATAAGATTCTTCTGCTTGTAACTCGCGAATTTCTAACTCTTGCAATTGCGCTTGTAAATCAGTAATTTCTGTAAGCGAATTCAGATAAGTTTGTTCTGCTTCTAGTAAAGCATCCGCAGAAATTGCCCCTTCTTCGCGAAGCTGACGGCGATTTTCTAAGCGTTGTTTGAGAGTAGGAGCTAATTCGCGAGCATTGTCAAGCTTTTGTTGAATAAGTTGACGTTGTTTTTGGATAGTTTCGAGTTGTTTTTTTTGCAAATCAGGAGCAAGATTTTCCGCATTTCTTAACTCTTGTAACAACGCTTGACGCTGTTGTTGCAGATACTGTTGTTGCTGGTTAGATTGTTGTTGTTGTAATGCAGTCAATTGGCGATCTTGACTTTTTAATTCCGTTAATTTATTACGTTGTTGGGTAAGTTGTTGTTGAACTTCTGTGGGTTCAATAGTAGCTAAAATTTGCTTAGTTTCGATACAGTCACCGGGGGCAATTTTTAGTTCTTTTAATTGTCCCGCGATCGCAGATTGTAACTCTACCACTCGACGCGGTTGAATTAGCACTCCTTCGGCTTTCACGGTAATCGGTATTCGTCCCCAAATACTCCAAACCCCAGCAAATGCTACTAGGGAACCTGTAGTCAACAAAGCTAACCAATTTTTGGCTGTAACTACTTGCATTAATTCGTCAATTCTCTCCGGTGAAGATACACGATTTAATGCTTCTTTCCGAAAAAGATTATTCATAATTTGTTAGTAGTTAATATTACTCATAGCGCTGCATCACGCGATAAACATAAACCTTTCTAGTCTTACCTTTCAAAGGAATTAAACCCCAAGATTCTACGGCAAATTTATCGTGAAGATGTACTAAAGTTTCTTTAGCAATCAAAATTCGACAATCACTAGTTTGGCGTTCTTTTTGGCAACTTTCTAAACGAGAAGCAATATTCACGCTATCGCCAATTACACCATATTCTAAGCGTTCTTTACCACCCAAAGAACCCACCATAACCGAACCTGTAAAAATGCCGACTCGAATCTGAATTACCGGTAAATCTTTACTTTGCCAATTTTGATTTAATAAGCGCAAACGATCGCCCATTGCTAAAGCACAACTAACCGCTTGTTGAGCATCAACAGCCATTTCTGCGGGAGTTTTACTCGGTACAGGTACGCCAAATACTGCCATTAAACCATCGCCCATAAACTTATTAACTACCCCATGATGTCGAGAGACTTCTTGTGTCATTGTCGTCAAATATTCATTCAGCCAACTCATCACTTCTTCGGGCGATCTTTGTTCAGAAATAGTGCTAAAATTACGAATATCACTAAAGAGAATTGTCGCCGTAATTCTTTGTCCTGGTAAAATACCAGATTTGAGTAGGCGATCGCGGTCTTTCCACAAAGCCAGGGCAACTTCGGGAGAGGTTTGCTGTCCTAATAATTTCATCACCATTTTTTGTTGTTGTCTGGCTTGTTGCATTTCGTAAGTAATTAACGATCCACTAGTAAAAAGAACGGCTAAAGTAGGAGATGCTAAAGGAATCCATCCAGAGTTAAGAAAAAGCACGAATCCGATGCCGAAAATTGACGCGATCGCACCAAACTCACCCAGACACAAAACCAGGAAATTGTTGCTACGCCAAGCGATCGCGCCGCCAACTAAGCCCCAGCCCCAAATCCAAAGTATTTCTTGCCAGTCACTCCAAAACCAAAAGACTGCTCGATTTTTTTCCACTCGATCGAGAATTTGACTCACCATTTGTGCGTGAATAATTACTCCAGGCATTCCCGGATTATCCGGTTCCGCTACACTGAAAGGAGTAGGAAAAAAATCCTTCAAGCTTGGCGCGGTACTCCCAATCAAAACTAGTTTATTTCTAACTAAATTTGGCTCAATTTCTCCGTTCAAAGCTTCACTTAATGTTACCTGGGGTGCAACCAAATTAGGCGAGCGATAATCGAGTAAAATTTGATAGCCGAGAGCATCAATTGTTTGATAACCGCCAGAATCAGCATTTAAGGCAAAAAAAGTGGTTTCTCCAAGCTGTAAGGAATTAAGATTAATTTGCAAATTGTCCTCAGCAAAATACTTTAAACTTAAGCGTAGGGAAAAGGAATAAAATTCTTCCGTAGCGGTAAAAGCATATAATAAATTTCGCCGGACAACGCCATCAGGATCGATTAAAATATCATTAAAACCAACTCTTTCTAAAGGTACAGTTGGTGGTGGTGGGACACTTTCACCACTAGGATCGATTAACTTTTCGATCGCCACCACATTTTCCTCTTGCAGTTGCTTTAATAAAGCTTCATTTCCGGGAGGTTGGGGAATATCGCGATACAGATCCAAACCAATAACTTTTGGTTGATATTTTTGCAATTCAGCTAACAATTGTGCTAA
Organism: Oscillatoria salina IIICB1; assembly: GCF_020144665.1. Classification (NCBI taxonomy): domain Bacteria; kingdom Bacillati; phylum Cyanobacteriota; class Cyanophyceae; order Oscillatoriales; family Oscillatoriaceae; genus Oscillatoria; species Oscillatoria salina. The sequence goes on from NZ_JAAHBQ010000047.1 coordinate 14,319, forward strand.
AGTGCGATCGCTGAGGGGCCACTGTCCTTGTTCGCGGAGATCGGCTTCCGTAATTGCCACCACCAACAAACGCGAATCAGGAGGTAAAGAAGTTTGCGATCGCATCAAGCGATCGTACGCAGCTAACTCCAGAGGTTGCAACCAACCAAACTGTCTTACCCCCAGTAACAAACCCGTCACAGCAAGACTACCAACCGCAACTGCTGGTATTCGACACAAAAACTTGTAAATCTTGCCAAGACGATCCGGGAACCATTTCACTTTTGCTTAAATAAACATCGGAATAGGATTGAGCCACTCTTCTTTTAAAGGTTCTTCTAACCAGCCTAACTTAACTGGAACCTCATAAAGCCTTCCCGGAGCAAACTGCGCCCAAAAATGACGCAACCCAGGAACAATTAACTTCACTACACTCATCTTAATGTCCGGACGAGTGAGATCCAAAACTAAAGTTTCTAAACCTCGTTCCGCAGCAATATTTACACATTTCATGACATCTTCGCGCAAATCAAAACTTTCCTCCTCTAGATAATCTCGATAAACTTTTGCTTTGACAGTTTCATCTGCTACTAAATAAGGTTGATTTGCTACTGTTGCCATTTCACACCAACTCTGCATATCTTCGCGAGAAAAAATTGCTCTCCCTTCGGGATCGGCAGCCCCAGAAAGAAACACCATTTGATTCATTTCTGCCACTGCCCGTAGGATGGCAATTTTCGGATTGAAATGACAACCAAAACCAAATAAAATATCCTCTGGCTGGCGATTATTCCGATGGGAAATTGCTGCAAAAGTTGGAATATTCAGGTCGCTGGTAAGATCCAAAACCCAAAAATCCCGCCCTAAACTTTGATAATATTCTTTAACTTTATCCAGATAATTTAAGCCAAAACTTGCCAAATTTACCGCAGGTCTTTTAACTCGATTGTACCACCACAAAGCTACCGCATCTCGTTCAACTAATTCCAAAAATCCTTGTAAAATCGCCTCTTCCAAACAATTTCCTGCCGCATTGCCATTGGTATCTGCCCAGCAAAAACATTGTTCTTTGGGCAAAAAATAGCCATAGTAACAGTATGCTGTCGGCAAATATTTAAATTTTTCTGCTGTTAGCGACCAAACGGGAGTCCATTCAATTTCTTGCTCTGGATTGAAAGGTTCGGGAATCCATTGAATCGGATGATTAATTTGATTCCACTCCTGTCTTTTTTGATATTGCTGTTCGCTGTAAAGGAGAAACTTATCCGGAGCAATAGCATCATCTCTGAGTTGAGAATATGTAGCTTTTACCCGCATTTCTTGACCAGTATAAATTCCCGAATACCGTTCGATTGCTTCACCCAAACAACTAACTTTGGCTTGCCAATCTGTTTGACCTTTACCCGCACTTTTGCGGCGTAAAGCTCGTTGCAAACTATCTAGATCGTGACCTGTTTTCGGAAAATTATGTTCGGCAAGATAAACGTGAATTAAGCTATTTTCTTGGGGAAGCGGATTAAATATTTTGCGAACAACTCCGGTAATTGGACTGAGATGAGCGGTGTATTTCTGCCAAGTTTCTTGAGGCGAGCAACTGCGATATCCGCCAGATTGGTTATCAAGTTTAGGTTGACTTTTTAGTAGCAAAGGTTGCGGTTTTAAGTGATTTTTTGAACCGCATTTAAGACATTGCGGTCGTCGGATTAGTTGGTGATGTTCTAAGCTTAAACTAACTAAATCAAAAGTGATAATTTTTCCTAGTAATTGTTTTTCTTCTGCTCCTACCAGCCATTTAGCTATTTCTGTGGCTGCCAAATTAAAGCCGATTTGGATAGTAGGAGGTAAGGCGGAGCGAGAAACAGGAAATGGTCGTAAAATTCCTTTTTCTTGTTGCAGAGAAGATTCAATTTCTCGATTCATTTGTAAACGTTGGCGGAGACATTGCCAACAACCTGTTTGATTAGGAACAAAAATTGGACCAATCCACAAAACTGCTCCTACAGGTTTAACTAATAGCCAAGGTTTTCCGGAAAGTAATGCCTTTTGATTAATAATTGCTAATTCTGGTTGCAGATAATCGTCGGTTAAGACAACTGTCAAATCTCCCTCTTCGCTAAGATTAATATTCAGAGATTTCAGGGCGTAAATAAATGGTTCGGTAGGAATATTGCTGATATTAGTGACAGTGACTTGGGCAGATTTTAAGCTATTTAATGTAGTTGAACTGTCGAGATCGAGTAAATGCCAAAAACTAGCAAAACTAGGTGGTAAATTAGGCTCTGCTTCGGTAATATAGCCTTTATTTTGTAGTAATCTTAGCCCATAGTTAATTTCCTCGGCTGTAGCTTTTCCTTGTAACTGCTGGACAATTTCTGCAATCGTGTAGCTGCCATTCAGAAAAGGTGCTAGAAGCACATAAAGTCGTCCCCGTAAGACAAAATGTCCTTTTTCGCTCAGTAAATAAACTAATTTTGGTTCCCTAACTTCAACATGGAAGTGATTTTTGAATTTTGGTTTTTTGAGCATAGTTTACCTGTGGCTAGTTACGGAACCAATTGGAAAATATTGAAGATAAATAGCTGGTAAAATAACTGACTATAATTGCCTAATCTGTCTCAAAAAGGGTATAATTATAGTCAGTGTTATTTCTGGGAATTGCCCATTTTTTGTGTAATTTTTAAGGTAGCTGCACGATTTAGGGATTATTTTCAGAGCGACGATCTTTTAGCGATCGCACGCCAATTTTAGCAATTTAATTTGCAGTGGAGATCCACCCTGGTAGGTGAGATTACTCCTTATATCTTAGTTAAGAGCTAATTGAGGATTAGTAATCTCGGTGGACGTGCTGAGATTTTGCTTGATTTCGTTAATTTCTGCACGCAATTGTTGTATTTGAGAGTCTTTTTCTTGCAACTGTTGGTATAAACCTTGAATTGCCGCTAAAGCGACTCCATTAGCATCGACAGCAGAAATTTGCGTTTCGCTATCTCCCAAACTAAAGCTAGCAGCAAAATCTTGCGCCATTGGTCCGAGGTGACGAACGCTCGTACCTTCATCGGTATAATTCCAAGTAGTTATGGGGAGAGATGCCACTTTTTCCAGGATTTCTTGATTATCGATATTAGCGAAGTTTTCTTTAATTTCGCGATCGCTCCAGTAACCCCAGGATCTGTGGGAACCTTCCGGATCGTATTCAATCAAACCCTGTTCGAGCTTCTTCTTTATCCACTTATCGGACTTATTTTTGGTATTAAATGGTTTACCACTTTTAGTGTGGATGTAGCCAGTGCCGCCTACACAGTCTGTTAACATCTCATCAGACAATTCTTCGATTAAACCATCTTCACTGGCGTGAGTTTTATTCTTGTCGAATAAATCCATTTTTGCCTTCTCCTGTTGAATATCTTGAATACTGATTGCTGCACCCTCGCCCTAATGCTAGCTAGGGTAATTAAGTATTTACCTCTACCCGAGGGATTAAGATTTAGTTAATTATTTCTTTCCCTAAGTGTATCTACGGGATTTTTTTGCTGAAACCGGAGAAAAACAAGAGTTTTTTTTTCGCTCGCGTTTCTCAAGTAATCCTTCTCAGTAGTAATCCTCTAGATAGATGAATTATTAAATAAAAATTTCAAAAATATACCTGGCGAAATAGCTGAAGACAGTTCAGTAGGAAACTCAGGTAATGAAACAAAGACGTAAGTATTTTTATCTAATTTTGAAAATGGCGATCGCGTCTTTGGCAACCACTACATCCGCCTCAGCTCAACCTATCTCCGCCGATGGAAGCCTATCAACCACAGTCACTTCACCCGATAATCTCAACTTTGTCATTACTGATGGAAACCGCGCAGGAGACAACCTTTTTCACAGCTTTGATAGCTTTTCCGTACCTACTAACGGTTCAGCTTTCTTCAACAATAATGCCAATATTAGCAATATTATTAACCGAGTTACAGGTGGGGCAATTTCTAACATCGACGGCTTACTTCGCGCCAACGGAACAGCTAATGTATTTTTACTCAATCCTAACGGAATTATCTTCGGTTCCAATGCTCAATTAAATATCGGCGGTTCCTTTGTTGGTAGTACCGCCGACAGCTTAAATTTTGCCGACGGTACTGAATTTAGCGCAACCAATTCTTCATCCCCTCCTCTCCTGACAATCAGCGTACCAATTGGCTTGCAATATGGCAGTAATCCCGCATCAATAGAGGTACGCGGTACTAATTTAGCAGTACCGTCAGGTCGCAGTTTAACCTTGGCTGGTGGAGAAATAAATATCATTGGCGGTAAGCTAACAGCCGCCACTGGAAATATCGATTTGGCTGCTGTATCAGGTAACATTACTGTGGGTTTAACCAGCAATAATAACCAAATTCAGTTAAATTTACCGAACAGCATTGACAGACAGAATATTTCTCTGACTGAGAATAGCTTAGTTAGTACGACTGCTGAAGGTAGTGGGAACATTCAATTATTTGGTAAGCAAATTATCCTCGAAAATTCGCGAGTTGAAGCTAATACTCTGGGAGCAGGAGTAGGAGGAAATATTACCGTTAATGCGAGCGAAAATGTAGAATTACTCGGCGATGTTGCTAGCGGAATCTTTAATAATGGCTTATTTGCAGAAACAATTGCTACAGGAACAGCAGGTAACATTAAAATTACTAGCAACAGCTTAACTATTGCCGGAGAAGCGAGAGTTTCGGCGGCTACTTTTGGGGCTGGTGATGGGGGAAATTTAACTGTTAATGCTAGGGAAACTATAGAATTAATTGGTGCTGAATCGAACAATGTCGCTTTGTTTACAGGATTATTGACCGATGCTGAAAATCTCGGAGATGCAGGAAATTTAGTTGTCGAAACAGAACGTTTAACTGTTAGGAATGGAGCGCAGATTTCGGCGGCTACTTTTGGGGCTGGTGACGGGGGAAACTTAACTGTTAATGCTACTGAATCGATCGAATTAATTGGCGTTACTCCGGCTGATTTTTTAGCTAGTGGTTTATTTACCGCCGTCCAACCAACCGCTACGGGAAATGCTGGAGATTTAACGGTTAATACCAGAGATTTGATTGTTCGGGATGGAGCGCAAATTTTTGCTGGGACTTTAGGTGCTGGTAATGGGGGAAAATTAACTGTTAATGCCAGCGAATCGATAGCATTAAGTGGTGTTTCGCCTTTGAGTCTTATTCCCAGTGGCTTGTTTACCGCAGTTAATCCTGGAGCGCCGGGAAGGGCGGGCGATTTAACTGTTAACACGGGGCGGTTAATTATTAGTAATGGCGCGCAAATTTTTGCTGGGACTTTGGGTGCTGGTGCTGGGGGAAATTTGACTGTTAATGCGAGTGAATTTATTGAATTAATTGGTGTTTCTCCACAATTAGGTAATCCTAGTGGAATTTTTACGGCGGTTAATCCTCCTTCTACTGCTCAAGCGGGAGAATTAACGATTAATACAGAAACGTTAACTGCACGAGATGGAGCGCAGGTAGCCGCCGCCGGGTTTGGTGAAGGAGAAGCTGGTCAAGTCAGTGTAAATGCGGATACGGTAGAATTGAGCGGTATGGGCCCTGTCAGACCAGATCCTAGTAATCCGACGCAAATGCGACAAGATCCAAGCGGTTTGCTTTCGGATACGGGTGGTGAGAGCGATTCTGGTGATGTGACGCTGAATGTGCGGCGGTTGACGGTGCGAGATGGTGCGGCGATCGCGGTGAACAATCGCGGTTTGGGTCAAGCTGGTAATCTGGAAGTTCAAGCATCTGAGATTTTTCTCAATCGCGATGCAACCTTAAGTGCTTCGACGGCTTCGGGAATTGGTGGCAATATTAATTTAACGGTGGAAAACTCGTTACAGCTACAGGAAAATAGTATAATTTCTGCCGAAGCTGGCGGTAGCAGTGCGATCGATACTTTAGCCGGAAATGTCAATATTCAGACTCAACTTTTACAGGTAGAATCAGGTTCAGCGATCGCGGTGAACAATCGCGGTTTGGGTCAAGCTGGTAATCTGGAAGTTCAAGCATCTGAGATTTTTCTCAATCGCGATGCAACTCTTAGTGCTTCGACGGCTTCGGGAATTGGTGGCAATATTAATTTAACGGTGGAAAACTCGTTACAGCTACAGGAAAATAGTACAATTTCTGCCGAAGCTGGCGGTAGCAGTGCGATCGCTACTTTAGCCGGAAATGTTAATATTCAAACTCAACTTTTACAGGTAGAATCAGGTGCGGCGATCGCGGTGAACAATCGCGGTTTGGGTCAAGCTGGTAATCTGGAAGTTCAAGCATCTGAAATTTTTCTCAATCGCGATGCAACTCTTAGTGCTTCCACAGCTTCTGGTGAAGGGGGAAATATTCAGCTAGATCTTGCCGATTTACTGTTTTTACAAGGTAATAGTGTAATTTCCGCCGAAGCTGGGGGTACGGGTAATGGTGGTAACGTGACTATTGACGCAACTTTTATTGTCGCGATCGCCAATAGTGATATTATTGCTAATGCTTTCCAGGGTCGGGGAGGTAATATTCAAATTAATGCTCAAAGTGTCTTTGGAACTCAATTTCGCCCTCAGTTAACTCCCACAAGCGATATTAATGCTAGTTCGGAATTTGGAATTGATGGTGTTGTCGAAATTGATACTCCCGATCTCGATCCTAATCAAGGTTTAGTTAGTTTACCAGAAGAGGTAATCGATCTTGCTGGCTTAATCGTTGAAGGTTGTGGAGTTGCTGAAGAAGCTAATGAATTTATTGTTACTGGAAGAGGTGGACTACCGCCAAATCCTGGTGGCACTAACCCTAGTGAAACAATTCTGGTAGACTTAGGAAACGAGAATCTGAGTAATTCTACGGATAATTCTCGCGATCGCCTCTCCGATTCTACCAAGGTCGAATCTTCTCTTCCAGATCGGATTGTTCAAGCTCAAGGTTGGATAATTGGCGATCGGGGTAATGTAATTTTAACCGCTACCCCGCCTACCGTGACGCCTCAAAGTACCTCCCCGGCTGCGCGTCGCTGTCAAACTCAGCGAGGTAATTAACTACCTCTCTTGTTCCAGTGGTCTGGAAAAACCATTTTACAAGCTAGTTATATTCATTTAAGTGAATATAACTATGAGGATTATGAAGCTTTTATCAAGACTCCGTAAAGATACTGTAAAAGGCTTGAATCTTCACTTAAATAGATGTTATTCTTACTTAGAAGTAGATTAACCAAAAAGATATTTTTTAGTAGAAATTCTCTAAAATTAGCGACTAATCTTAAGAGCGGCGAAACACTTACTACACGCCTAAATATTCACAAACAGCTAAAAGATAGCTAAAAAATAAGTATTGAGTCTCGATATTTATGTCTTTTTATTCGCAAAAATCCTCCCAGCAGAGAAAATCAAAAAATATTTCTCTTGACAGAGAATTTCAACGAAAAAAAATACTAAACTAATTGATGAAGTTAGCAAAGAGATCGGAAATAAAACTGTTTTTATCGCTCCGGTAATTGTTTCTCAGAAATGAAACTGTACCAATTGTTTAAAAATTCATGAGAAGAAAAATCTTAACCAGATTAGCAGGTGCAACCACTACCATTGCTCTCACCTTGGGAATGACTAATATTGCAGAAGCAACTCAGCTTGTTTACCTAGATTTCGAGAGTAGAACCGACCCAGGAGAATATACTTACTCAGCAACAGAACAACAAACAATTCTCGAAAACGTAGCCGCCGATTATTCCTTATTTGACGTAGAATTTACACTCAAAAAACCAACTTCAGGAGACTTTTCCACAGTTTTCTATAACACAGGAATTCTCGGAGCATTAGCCGATCCGATCGATTTTCGGAATCTAGATAAAAACGATAATGTCATCATTAATATCAATTTTTTCCTCAATCCAGACTTATTTCCCGAAATAGATCCCGTAGCTTTAAGTAGTTTTCTCACTGCTCACGAATTAGGTCATATATTAGGAGGATTACGACATCGAGATTCCTTCGGTCCCATTGGTTCGGGAATTTACAATCCACCAGGAGCAGATGCTTATTTTCCCACCTATCCAGGACCAGTAGCAGCAGACGAAACCTTAGCTCATCTTCAAGTTATTCCCGAATTTGGGATCGGTATAAATCAAGCAAATGAAGAATTATTTCTCAGCGAAAGATCGGCGGTAAGATTATCATTTAGCGAGCGCGGCAAACTAGTCAGCGAAGAAGCAGAAAATAACTCATTTGCTACCGCTCAAGAATTAGAATTAGCTCAACTAGAAGTTCCCAACCCACTGTTAACAGGAAAAAATGCCGGGAAAGAATTTTTAGTCGAAGCGATCGCGGTGACAGGATCTTTAGACACACCAGAAGAAACAGATTTCTTTTCCTTTAGCGGGAAAAAAGGAGAATTATTCAACATCGAGGTACTTTCAACCGTTTTACAAAGCCTAATCGACGTTCCCCTCGATCCCGAAGATCCGATTATTAAAGAAGAAGGGCGAATTACCGATCCCATCGATCCAATTATTAGTATCTTCGATTCCAACGGAGACTTAGTACCTTATTACGATAGCGTTGCCGTCAACAACGATGAATATGAATTACTAGACTCAGTAATCATCGATTTAATTTTGCCCAAAGACGACACCTATTTTATTCAAGTTAGCAGCGATCCCACTTGTTGCATTGACTTAGCAACAGGAGATTACGAACTATTTGCATACAACTTTGAAGCAGTCGAGAGCAAAACAGTACCCGAACCAAATTCAGCGATCGCGCTAACAGCGATCGGAATATCACTTTTTGCGACAGCCAAATCTAGACGTAAAAGCAAAAAATCTAACTCCTAGTTCTAGCATGAAGAGAAGCTTTAGCGAGACGAGCAGCAAAAACCGATGGCAAGAAAAAAGACGAGAAGATTCGATAAAATAGCAGCGATCGTCACCAAAAAGTGGCTCTTGATCGCTTTAGCGATCGCTTCTTTTCTCTTCACTTTTACCAGTTACCAGTTTAACAGTGAACAGTTAGCAGTTAACAGTTACCAGTTATCATCACTTAACAGTAACACCCTAGTTTACCAATCCCCAGTCCCCAATCCCCAATCCCCAATCCCCAGTCCCCAATCCCCAATTTCCCAATCCCCAATCCCCAATCACCAATCCCCAATTTCCCAATCCCCAATTTCCCAACTAATCGAAGAAGGGAGAGAATATTATCGCCAAAGTCAATTTTCCCAAGCAATTCAAATTTGGCAAACCCTTGCTAGCTCAAATCAACTCCCAAACATAGAGCGAGCAATGGTATGGAGCAATCTTTCCCTAGCCTACCAACAACTCGGACAGTGGGAACTAGCCCAAAAAGCCCTTAACAACAGTTTCGACATACTAGCAACCCAACCAACCACCGAAAGCGCGATCGTTTTCGCTCAAACCCTTAACACCCAAGGTCGTCTCCAGTTAGCATTAGGAGAAACCGAATCAGCCTTAAAATCTTGGCAACAAGCCGAAATCCATTACCAGCAAGCAAACAACGAAGCCGGATTACTCAAAAGCCAAATTAATCAAGCCCAAGCCTTAAAAATCCTCGGATTCTATCGTCGCGCCTTAGACATCTTAAGCGAAAGTTCTCAGCACATCCAAACTTTAGCCGACTCCCATCTCAAAGCCGTAGGGCTACGCAGTTTAGGTAACGCCTTCCTCTTAGTAGGTAATTTCGATCGCGCCACCGAAAACCTCCAACTTAGTTTACAACTCGCTCAACAAATCAATTCTGCTCCCGACATTAGCGCCGCCTTGTATGACTTAGGAAATACAGCCCGCAGCCAACAACAATTAACCACCGCCCAAAAATATTACCAACAAGCAGCCACCCAAGCCACCTCACCCAGCCAAAAACTCGACGCACAACTCGCACAACTGAGCATCTTCATCGAAAAGCAATCTTTCTCAGCAGCAGAGCAACTCATACCCGAAATTAAATCCGAGTTAGACAAATTACCTATTTCTCGTCAGAAAATTTACGCTCAAATCGACTTCGCTACGAATTTAAGTAAACTCGCACCCGCAAATACCGAGCCGAATTCGCCCTATCTCCTTCAATCCGCAGAACTTCTCGCATCAGCCCTAAAACAAGCAAAAAGCTTATCCGACAGCAGAGCGACAACTTATGCTCTAGGGAATTTAGGCAAATTATACGAACAAACCCAACAATTATCTACAGCCAAAAACTTAACCGAAAAAGCCCTTTTAATTGCTCAAGCGATTAACGCACCAGATATAGCTTACCGTTGGCAGTGGCAATTAGGTCGCTTATTAAAAGCCGAAGCCAAAATTGAACCAGCCATTTTCGCCTACACTCAAGCAGTCAACACTTTACAATCATTGCGGAGCGACTTAGTAGCAATTAATCCCGACGTACAATTTTCCTTTCGCGAAACCGTCGAACCCGTTTATCGTCAACTCGTCAGTTTGCTCTTACAACCAGGAGATCAACCAGCTAGTCAAGAAAATATCGCCCAAGCTCGCGATGTTATCGAATCTTTACGAGTTGCCGAGTTAGACAATTTTTTTCGGGAAGCTTGTATTACTATTCAGCCAGTACAAGTAGATCGAGTCGATAAAACGGCGGCTGTTTTTTATCCGATTATTCTCGAAGATCGCTTAGAAGTTATTCTTTCGCTACCAGAGCAACCTTTACGTCACTACGCTACTAATTTACCGAGAAACGAAGTTGAAGCAATTGTCGCCGAAATGCGGCAAAACTTAGTAATTCGCAGTAAACGCGATTTTCTCAGTCCGGCTCAAGAAATTTATAATTGGTTAATTCGTCCTGCGGAAGCAGATTTAAGGAAAAATAAGATTCAGACTCTCGTTTTTACCTTAGATGGATCTTTACGCAACATTCCAATGGCAACCTTGTACGATGGAAATAGCTATTTAATTGAAAAGTATGCTTTAGCGTTAACTCCAGGCTTGCAATTATTAGATCCTCAACCTTTACAACAAATAAAATTAGCATCACTTACCGCAGGTATTACCGAAGCGCGTCAAGGTTTTCCACCTCTAGAAAATGTGAGCTTAGAAGTAGAGGAAATTAAATCCGAGTTACCTAGTAAAGTTTTACTTAATAGTGAGTTTACCCGCGAAAGTTTTCGGGAAATTCTCGAATCTTCATCTTTTCCTGTAGTTCACGTGGCTACTCACGGTCAGTTTAGCTCAAATGCCGAAGATACATTTATTCTCACTTGGGAAGATCGGATCGATGTGAAACAATTAGACGATATTCTCCAATCAGTGGAACGTAAGAAAGCGAAACCGATTGAATTATTAGTTTTGAGTGCTTGTCAAACCGCAGTCGGGGACAAAAGAGCAGCCCTTGGTTTAGCTGGTGTCGCAGTGCGTGCGGGTGCGCGTAGCACGTTAGCAACACTGTGGTTTGTTAGCGATCGCGCTACTGCCGAACTCATGGGTTTATTTTATCAGGATTTGACTGATACTAGTTTAACTAAAGCCGAATCACTGCGTCAGGCACAAATTGCCTTGTTACAAAATCCTCAGTTTGAACATCCTATTTATTGGTCGCCCTATGTTTTAGTTGGTAATTGGCTGTGACAGTTAACAGTTAACACGTAGCCGCATTTAGCAGTTATTACTACTGTTTAATTCAAATTCAATCAGGTTCATTTTTTACGCAAAATTGTATTACCTAACCCCCCAACCCCCTTCCCTTGAAGGGAAGGGGGAGTAATTAAGAGTTGCTTTTCCGTCTTCCTAATTTGAGCAATTCTTCTCCCCTCTCCTTGTAGGAGAGGGGTTGGGGGAGAGGTTATCATCAAAATTCTCTTGTTTTTTATTATGGTTAATCATCATTTAGCAGTTATCAGTTATTACTAATATTTATCCTTTATCCCACAAAAGGGGAGTAATTAAGAGTTGCTTTTCCGTCTTCCTAATTTGAGCAATTTTCTCTCCTCTCCTGGTAGGGGTTGAGGTTATCGCAGCGAACAGTAAACAGCGATCGCCGTCTATGCTAGCAAGCTTTTACGGAAATGAGGATGTCCTAACTAACTCCTTCTCTGCTCTACGCAAAATTGTATTACCTAACCCCCCAACCCCCTTCCCTTGAAGGGAAGGGGGAGTAATTAAGAGTTGCTTTTCCGTCTTCCTAATTTGAGCAATTCTTCTCCCCTCTCCTTGTAGGAGAGGGGTTGGGGGAGAGGTTATCATCAAAATTCTCTTGTTTTTTATTATGGTTAATCATCATTTAGCAGTTATCAGTTATTACTAATATTTATCCTTTATCCCACAAAAGGGGAGTAATTAAGAGTTGCTTTTCCGTCTTCCTAATTTGAGCAATTCTTCTCCCCTCTCCTGGTAGGAGAGGGGTTGGGGGAGAGGTTATCATCAAATCAAAACCAAATGCAAGTCATTAATAGTTGATTTTAATTGTTCCTAATCTTCTCCCCTCTCCTTGTAGGTGTTGGGGGAGAGGCGATCGTCAAATCAAAACCAAATGCGAGTCATTAATAGTTGATTTTAATTGTTCCTAATCTTCTCCCCTCTCCTCGTAGGAGAGGTATTGGGGGAGAGGTTATCAATGTAGCTAATTAATCACCGTTCGCTAATTAAAGGTTTACTTTCGCTTGTCGATTCTAACAAAGGTTTTTCCGCCACTTCAACCAATTCAACTAACTCTAAAAGTTGCGCCCATTGAGCAGCTAAACTAACATCATTCGGACGAGAATATCTTAATTGCGCGAGAATTGTCAAAGCATCGTTCCAAAGACCTGCTTCACGATATAATTCTACTTGTTCGTCAAGAGTTGCTTGTTGTAACTGAGAAGCAAGAGTTTGGTTGGGTTCAATTCTTTCAATCCAACCGTCTACAGAAACATCATTAGCGCGATTTTCAGGATTACAAATTACTGAGAAATACCAACGATATTTTTCGCCAACTTTTAAAGGTACTGAATCTTGAGGGTTTGAGAGCGGATAACTAACAATTCCTGCTGAAAGAGTTGGGGTAAATGTAGTTTCGTAAACTAAGCGATCTTGTTCGTCACGAAGCACAAACTCGATCGTTTTTCCTTCAGCATATTCCGGAAGATAGAAAAATAAACTGGGGTTTTCTGCTACAGTTAAACTCAAGTTATTTTCTGGAATTAAAGCGGTGAGCGATCGCGCGCCGAAATTACAACCTCCACGAGTTCCACCACCAACCCGTCTCCCTGGTAATCCTTGTCGAGGATTATTCGCTCTTTGGGCTAATACCTGTTCTGAAAAACTACTGGGAGTTATAATTAATATTGAGGCTAATCCGAGGGCGATCGCCAATTTTTTGGTAAATATTTGAGGCATAGTGAGTAAATACTTATTTCTCAGCAAAATTGTTTAATTTTATTTCTGTATTTTCTGTAGATGCCCCTTGATTTTTACAATAATTGGTCGCTCTGAGAAAAGGATCTGACTTGAGAAAGAAATTTATGTTAAGATGAAATCATTTCTTCAGAAAAAAATGAGGATTTCTCGATCAAGTTTAGCGCGCGATCGCCATTCTTTAAATACAACCAATCTCTTGCAGCATTTCTAACTGCTTTGATACAGGTGCAAGTTGATTTGCAGCCATCATCCCGCTAGCAGCGACTGCGGGTAAACCAATACCGGGAAATGTGGAATCTCCACAACAGAGCAATCCTGGTAAAGTAGTTTTATGACCGGGGAAAAAGCCTTTTCCGGCGGATATGGCTGGACCATAACTACCATGATATCTTCTCAGGAAGCGAGCATGGGTTAGTGGTGTTCCCACCAAAGTTACTTCACAACGATCGCGAATATCGGGGATAATACGTTCTAAAGCTTGCCACATTACCTCGGCTCGTTGTTGTTTTTGGCGATCGTATTCTTCCGATTGACGATCTAATTCTGACCAAAGTTGATAAGGTTCCGTAGCTGGTGTATAAACATGAATATTGTGCTTTCCTGGCGGCGCTAAACTAGGATCGAGCAAGGAAGGAATGGAAATTGCGACAACATTTTGCGGTGCAGTTATTTCCCAATTATTAACTACCAGATAGTGACAATCTAAATCCTCTGGTAAATTTTCCCCGTCGATACCGAGATGCAAGTGCATGAAACTATTACATTCGGGGGTAGTTTCGCGCGCAAATCTTTCTTTTGTCGATAAAGCTTTTTCTGGGAGTAACTTGAGTGTATCCCAAGTTGAAGCATTGGAGATGACAGCCCGACGCGCTTTGATTTGTTTACCGTTGCGTAAACTAACTCCAATTGCGCGATCGCCACTTACCAAAATTTCTTTAACATGAGTAGAAAGCAGTAACTCACCACCATAACGCTGCAAACCTCTCACCAAAGCTTCTACCAAAGCCCCACCGCCGCCTATTGGGTAATCTAAGACGACATTGGGGCGATACCACTCCGCAAACATAAAAGCCATTTCTGCGGCACTGGTTCCCTCAGCAGGCAGCCCTGAGAGCATAAAACAAAGGAGATTCAGCCAGTTACGAATAAATGGATCTGTGACTACTTCATCCATAATCCGGGAAAAAGATCCACTGAGTTTGGCGATATTCGCCGCGTGACGCAGCAAAGCCGGGGCAAACTTCCCCGCAGTCAAAATTGCACCGAAATCGAAGCGTAAAGCCGCAGGAGGGATAGCTACAGCCGCATCTGCAAAGGGGTGCATCACTTTTTGTAGTTTCCGCCATTGGGATTTTGCGTTTTTCCCACCAAATTGTTGCAAAACCTCACAAAATTCGTCCGCACCGACAGTAGCAGGAAATTTTCCTTCCGGCAACAGACAGCCCCAAGTATCATAAGTAACACAAGGTAAGTCTTCGGCGATCGCATCTAAAACTTGTCGTAACGGATTAGTCGAAGGACTGTAAGATAAACCTGAATGTAGCGAAGGTCCTGAATCAAATTTATAGCCATTGCGGGTAAAAGCATGAGCAGCACCACCAGGAATTGAATGACTTTCGCAGACAATTACCTCAAAACCATAACGGGCTAGAAGTGCCGCACAGCATAAACCACCAATACCACTACCAATAACTACAATATCTGTGGAGATTGTTTCTGTCATCAATTACTGCTGTGAACTCTAACTGGAGAGGGTAGTGGTAGATGTTTAAAGGCACTAGCTTTTGACTTATGTCTATAAAAATAATCCACAAACTCTTGCTCCATCTTGACTTTAGCCTATTTTATATGTATAAAGTATTAAAGTAGGTTAAGATGTATATAAGGTTTATTCAAAAATACGATGATAAGTAAAATTTTCTAACTATACATATAATAAATATTCTCTTAAAAAAAATCAAACAATAACTGATAATGACTGAATTTGAAATTTTTAGTAATCCACCAATTATTGAATCAATCATTGATATAAGAGTCAATCTTACAAAAGATACGGCTTTATCCGATTTTGTTAAAATTCATGAAAATATAATTTCAGAATTTCCAGAAAGAAGAATTACCATGAATTTAACTGGAAATTTTGCCATCAACCTAGAAAAATTTAAAATCGATAATCTTGATGTACTTGATGTAACCAAGGATTTAGTAACAGAAAAAATTGAAGAAACAGAACAGAATAATATTCCTGAATACCTTAATTTTTCCAGTGCTAATAAACAAGATGGTTTTCTTTTTATATCCAATGATAAAAAAAGGTTTTTAGAAGTGGGTTTAAATGGTTTTACTTTTAGTAGAATAGCCCCTTATACCAACTGGAGCGATTTTTATAGTGAAGCTTTTGAACTATGGAATCAATATATACACATTACCAAATCAGGTGAAATTACCCGTTTGGGATTGAGATATATTAATAGAATAAAAATTCCTTTTGAACCGCCTGTCAACCTAGGAGACTATCTTCGAATAATTCCTGAGATTCCAAATGATGTTTCAGTTGTACTATCAGAGTATTTTATGAAATTAGTTCTCTTTGATACTAATTACCCCAAATCTCAAGCTATTCTCACGCAAGCTGTAGAAGAAGGGAATGAAAAAGATATTATCCCTTTAATCCTTGACATAGACGTATTTCAGAAAAAGAAAACTAATTTAGTAGATACCAGCAAGATTAAAAAAATTTTTCAAGAGGAATTAAGAGAATTTAGAAATAAAGTTTTCTTTGGAAGTATAACTGAAAGAACGAAGGAGTTATTTCGATGAGTGCAATATTAGTGCCATTCGTGCCAATTAGAAATAATGAGCAAAGTTCAGGTATAAGCAAAGATTATGGTAAACTTGAGCGAGCTTCCACTCTTGCTAGAGAACATTATGATTCAAGACTCTCTAATTTTTCTGAACTAATTTTCCTAGAGTTAGTTAATTGTCAGAGTTTTGAAGATTTAAAGAAAAGAATTCATAATATCAGTGAAAAAATTGAAGATGGTGAAAGAGTTCTAAATAATATCGATCTCAAATTTCTTTCTTCAACTCTTAGATATTCAAACTGTTTATTCTTTTCGATTTTCGTCCAACTATTAGAACCAATGTTGGAAAACCAATATTATAATCAATTTGCTCAAAGTATGGTTAGACTTCTTTTGGTAGATAATAGAGCAACAGCTAGATATGCAGCTTTAGAAATAATTGGATCTGGACTTGGCACATCCCAGGTTGCAGATAACCTTTTGCGCGAGGCGCTTTTTTTTCTTAAGGATGAAACAGAAATCTATATCTCTAAGTACCTAGAAAGATTAAAGGGAACAGACGGTTAATGAAATACTTTGTTAGGAAAGTGGAAACTTTGCAAATGTGGCAAGAAGGAAAAAATTCCAAAAAGGTTCTTTCAGATTTACATTTAATAGCGTATACACTAGATCTCACTGCTGGAACAAGAAAGCCTTCTTTCTGGTTAGTTGAAAAAGGTGAAAAACTAGAAGAAAACTTAGAGAAAATTGCTCTAGGTATGCAATTAAGATCTGGTAGTTTAAAAAGCGTAAGATTAGTCTTGTTTGAAGAAGAATGCTTTACAAACCTCTTAAAACTAAAGCAAGCTTCTGATTTTCCTGTCAAAAGTGTAATGGACTTCCATTATGAGCTTACTTCTGTTAAACCTGATGTAATAAAAACAATTATAAATAAGTTTTTGAGTTGTCAAGGTTTTTTTAGAGAGTTTCTTAAAGCTAAACCTGGCGAAGTTAATATGAAAGTGATTACTCAAAAATATTTACAAGATGTTTCTCCTGAGTACCAAAATATCGCAAAGAAGTGGATTTGAGTAAAATGATGAACTAAGTAATTGAATTCTTTAACGATAAAATTCATATTTATTGATAAAAAAACTGAGTTAAAATTGGCTAATCAAGTTGAAAGTAGGGGGTTGAGCTGTTCTGATCCCAGCTAATCGCTCTTCCGTAACTTTGAGAAAATTCAATAAAATTACTTTTTTTCAGCCTACGAATTCCTAATAATCAAAAGTTTACCCCTGTTTGACAAAAGAGTTTGTCCCCTTAAGTTTACTTAAAAGTATAACTTTACCCATAATCTTGCCACCGTAGCTTTGAAGCATAACCCTACCGAAACGGCAAAGTTATGGTTCAAGTCACAATACCGAACAGCAAAATAAACCAATTAAAAATGGACGTAACTGGATTCGAACCAGTGACCTCCACGATGTCAACGTGGCGCTCTAACCAACTGAGCTATACGTCCTCACGAACAACCAATATAACACATAAATTCTCAAATAGGCAAACCTGAGCAAATTTTTTCTCCTTGAGACGGGAAACAAACGTGAAAAGCGGCAAAATTAAGAAAACGATCGCTGCAAATGGCATTTTCTGCGTAAAGGTTTGCTAAAATATCTTGGGTCACTAAACCTAAGTACGATCGCCTTTGAGTCAATCAATAGATATCCAACAAATAGATACATTGGCACAGGAACTGGCGACTATTCAGCAAACTGGTTCAAAACGGATTGCTTTATTGGGTTCGCGCCATGTTCCAATTACTCATCAGAATTTGATCGAGATGATGAGCTATGCTCTAGTTTTAGCAGGTAATCGTCTGATCACTTCTGGTTCGTCAGGGACGAATTCGGCGGCAATTAAGGGAGCTATGCGTGCCGATGCTAACTTATTAACCGTAATTTTGCCGCAAAGTCTCGATCGCCAACCGCGAGAGTCGCGAGATCAACTCGAAAAGGTGATTCATCTGGTAGAGAAACCGGAAAACGATCGCCTGTCGCTGGCAGAAGCTAGTTCTTTATGTAACGCTGAGATTGTTTCTCGCTGTCAGCAATTGATTTGTTTTGCTTTTCACGACAGCCACACGCTGCTGAAAACTTGTGAAGAGGCAGAAGAACAACGCAAACTGGTAACATTATTCTATTTCGATTAGGTAATGAGTATCTCGATGCCGGAAATTTTGCTCTACGCGATCGCGGGAGCAGCTTTTTTAATTTACGTTCCTTTTTTTGTCGTCGCTTATGCTCGTGCTAAGGGAGGATACGAGTATTTGGCAACTCCTCGCGCGATGCTTGACAAGTTGCCAGATTACGCCCAACGAGCAACTTGGGCGCACCAAAACTCGTTTGAAGCGTTTATAATTTTTTCTGCTGCGGCTCTGATGGCATATGTGACGGGTGTAGACTCGTTAGTAGGTTTTGGGGCTGTAATAGCATTTTTGGTGGCAAGATTGCTTTATTCGGTTTTCTATATTGCCAACATTCCCTTGGGGCGATCGCTGATGTTTGGCATCGGTTCTCTTTCTAGTATTACCCTGGTTGTGTTGAGCTTGTTGAATCTCAACAGCTAAATAAATAAAATTAATTGGGTAAGGCGGTTGGCTTTTCACACTGAAAGTCAATCGTTTTCTATCTTTCTTGAAAAATAACCTTTAATAATTGCTTATGGCTTCTAACTATTCTTTTGACATTGTCAGCGATTTTGATTATCAAGAAATGGTCAATGCTGTCGATCAAACCAATCGCGAAATTAAAAGCCGTTATGATTTGAAAAATACCCAAACTACGGTTGATTTGGAACCAGAAAAAATTATTGTCAATACTGACAGCGATTTGACTCTTAATGCTGTAGACGATATTCTGCGTGCGAAAGCGGCTAAACGCAATTTGTCTCAGAAAATCTTTGATTTTGGTAAACCTGAGTCTGCGGGTGGAAATCGCGTGCGTCAGGAAATTAAGCTCCAAAAAGGAATTAGTCAAGAACTTGCTAAAAAAATTAGCAAAATGATTCGAGATAATTTCAAAAAAATTCAAGCTTCAATTCAAGGTGATGCGGTGCGGGTTTCTAGTAAGTCGAAAGATGATTTACAAGAGGTGATAACACTGTTGAAACAGGAAGATTTTCCCGTTCCTTTGCAATTCAACAATTATCGTTAATTATCCCAATTATTAGAAGACGTAGCCGTGCTACGTCTCTACTTCAATTTATCTAAATTACCAATCATTCTTAGCTAAATGCTCTAACAGTAAGCGGTGGATAAAAATATAACCACCCCCAACTTTCTGTAAGAAAATTCTCTCGGTTGCATAGTCGAGAAAATGCCGATAATTCCAAGGAATAACGCCACTAAAATAAAGGATTATTCGCAATAATAAGTGTTTGATTACTGCTACACCACCACCAATAAATAAGCCAAAGCTGAAACCAAAAATTCCCCAAAATAAGGGCAGCCAGCCAATTATATAAGCAGCTATTCCCAAAACTATACCGCCAATTAAACCAAAAATTAAGGCATTTTTAGCAGATAACCAAATTCCTTGATTGGGAAACGTGTTTTTTTCGATTACTGCTCCGGTTAAGCCGCGAGTTAAGCCATAAATTATGCCCATACTGAAGCCAAATACCGCACCGCGAAAGAAGGAATAAAAGGGAAAATTTTCTGGTTGAAAAATTTGCCAATGCAGAGGGTTGAAAATTAATTCGTAGGGAAATTTGAGGAGAAATAAAGATAAGGTTCCGATAATTATTCCTAATCTTAGGTGAGTATAAGCTTTTTGCCAAGACCAAGAAATTGTTTCTACTGAGTTAAGTCGATATATACCAAAAATTGCGACAAAAAGCAAGCTACTAAAGATTAAAACTATTAATAATCTGTCACTAGATAGGACTAAATTTCCCACAAAAAAGCCACCCGCGAAAAAGCTGCTAAGTAGCGCGATCGCGTAAATTATTTTTTGCCAGGGAGACAACCATAAATCTGGTTGCATTCGCTCAATCAAAAAGATAGTTTGCGATTGTTTTTTGAGTTGTTTGGCTAACTGAATTAACCAATGTTTGGCTTTAGCTTGAGGATAAGTTTCAGTTACTCGACGACGGGACAACATTCGTTCGATATAAGTATCAAATAAATGAGCGCGTCTGAGGGCAATACTTTGATTGTTTGGCAATTTTGAAGCTGATATTCCTTGATAAGCTAAGACAATTAAAGTTAGAATTAATGGAGATTGGACTAATTCTTGGAGGATTTTATCTTCCGCTAAGGCTGTCTTGACACCAGTTAATTGTTCGCCTGCATTGGCTAAATATTGTTGAATTTGAGCAAGATTTAAAGGTTGTAAACAAATTGCAGCTTGTAAATTTAAGCGGTTGTTTAAGGTTTCATATTCTTTTCGCCGACAGCAGATAACCATCTCAGTAGTGCCGCAATCTTGCTGGAATTTATTAATAGCAGCAACGCAATCTTCCCGGTAGCGATCGCGGACTTCATCTAAACCATCTAAAAATAATAAAATCTGTCTATTTTGTAACCAATTTCTACTAATTTCTGAAGAAACTTGATATTTGCTATTTAATTCGCTGACTAGCCAATCCATAAAATTTTTGTTTGCTTTTGTCCACGAAGAAAGATTAAAAACTACCGGAATTAACGCGTTAACATCAGCAAAAGCTTGCTCTAAGAATTGCCGACAAATCTCAAGCAAAGTTGTTGTTTTTCCCCCACCAGGTTCGCCTAAAATTAGCAAACTACGCCCCGTTCCCATTTCCTGAAATAAATCGCTAATTTTTACTTCAGTAGGTAAAGATTGGGATAATTCTGATTGATTTAACCAGACCATTCCCCAAGGATGTTCGACTAGATCGCCGCGATTTTCTAAGCCTAATTCTATTAAAGCACGACCGTGTAAAGAACTTTCGAGAACACCTTTAATCCAGTAATTTTTCACCTTGTTAAGGAGAATTTGGCGATCGCGGTAAAAGCGACTACTCAGTTGAGGAGAAACCTTGACATTTGACTGTATTTGTGTTATTGCAGGTTCTTGAACTAAAATTTGATAGACTTTAATCGGTTCGAGAATATTTTTTAATTGTTTCTCTCCTAAATAAGTTATTGGTAGTTTAATTTGCGACTTAACTACTTCATAAACCGCTTGAGATAAACAAATACCACCAGGAGGAGAAAGAGGTTCTAAACGCGCCGCAATATTAACCCCATTACCCATAACATCATCTGCTTCAATTAACACATCACCTAAATGAATTCCGATGCGATGTAAAAGGCTATCTTGGTTAATTAAAGTAGTTTGGTTATTAGCCAAACTTCCTTGAATTTCAATAGCACAATTAACCGCATTCACTGCACTACTAAAATACATCAACAAGCCATCACCAGTAGATTTAATTACCGAACCACTAAATTGTTGACAAGAGGTTCGCATTAACTGTAAGTCGCGGCGAATTAAATTTACAGTATCTTCTTCATTTACCGACATTTTCGCACTAAAACCCACACTATCAGTAAACACGATCGCTGCGAGCGCGCGTTGAGTTTGTCTCGTGATTTCCGCAGTAGGAACCAAGGAAGGATTTACTGTTTTCGCCTCAGATGATAAACTAGAAAAGTCACCAGTAAAATTAGCTAAAGCTTGTAAAACCTCTCTCACAGATTGGTAGCGATCGCGAAAATCATAACGCACCATGCAGTCGATAATTTCTAGTAACTCAATATCCTCTTGCTGTTGAGAAGTTAACCGATTGCGCCAGATCGATTCACCAGTTTCTTGATTTGCGGGTAACTGTTGAGGTAAAATACCAGTTAACGCCTGAATGCCGATCCGTCCCACTGCATAAAGATCGCTCGAAAAATGCGGTTGACCACTCATTTGTTCGCTCGGCATATAACCAGGAGTGCCGACAGCGATCGTCAAACTTACTTCGCCTTGAGAGTTAATAGTTTGGGTACTAATTTGTTTCACTGCCCCAAAATCAATTAATACCAATTTCCGATCTATTTCACGTCGGATTAAATTAGCTGGTTTCAAATCGCGATGAATTACTCCAGCATCATGTACAAACTCTAAAATAGAGAGAATTTCTAATAATAAATTAGCAACCTGTAGTGTATTAAATCGTTTTCCTGGTAGCAATTCTTCTTGCAGACTATTGCCCGGAATATATTCCTGAACCAAATAAAACTCTTTATTTTCCTCAAAATAAGCAAACAAACGAGGAATTCGATCGTGATTACCTAACTGAGATAAAGTTTGGGCTTCGGTGTTAAATAAACGTCTTGCTATTTGCAAACATTCCGGTTCCTTGGAATAAGGTGACAGTCGTTTAACTACACAGTGAGGATGATTAGGTAAATCTAAATCTTGAGCAAGATAAGTTTCCCCAAAGCCACCTTTTGCTAAAGCTTTGATAATTTGATAGCGTTTGCGGAGTGTTGTGCCAAGCATAGATATTTAAGATTGAGTACCCGCATTTACCAGTTTATCTCGAAAAGGTAAAAGAGGAAATTGTTAGCACCTTCTCAGTTTCGACTTATTTTCAGGTTTTGCTGACTTATGAAAGTCGCCCAGCCAATTAATTTTTTCGAGCGAAAACTTAGCTAAAATTAGATTTTTCTTGAAAAAATTACTTAGTTTGAAAGATATTTTGCACCATTGTTTTATCAACACTAGCTGCCGCTTTGTCAAGTTCTTCTACTTCCCCAGAGTCTAATTTCCAACCCAAAGCGCCAAGATTTTGTTTAGCCTGTTCGGGATTTTTGGCACCAGGAATGGGTATAGTTTCTTTACATATACACCAATTAATTGCTATCTGAGACATAGTTTTATTTCTAGATTCAGCGATCGCTTGCAAACAAGATAAAAGTGGTTTAACGCCAGGTAAGATTTGCCGAAAGACAAAACCTCTAATTCCTGGAGGAAGAGAACCTTTTTCGGAGTATTTTCCCGTTAATATGCCCAAAGCGAGGGGACTATAAGCAATTAATTTAATTCCCAGTTCATCGCAAACTTCTTTTAGCCCTAACTCAGTAATTGGATAGGTAGAGAGAAGAGAATATTGAACTTGTAAAGTAGTAATCGGAACTCCGCGATCGCGGAATTTTTGATAAACTTTTTTTAGACGTTTGGGTCCATAATTCGATAAACCAACTCCTTTGACTTCCCCTTGTTCGTACAAATCAGCTAAACCATCTAATAATTGCCATTCTTGCCAAGGAAAATAGTTTGCCGTTGACCAGTGCATTTGCACCAAATCGACATTTCTACCTAACCTTTTAGCTGAAGCTTTACAGGCAGAAATCATCGAATTGCGGGTTAATCTCCAAGGGTAAGGTGCTAGTTTAGTAGCGAGACAAATTCGCTCAGAATTTAAACCCGAATACTCTGTCGAAAATTGTCCTAAAAGACTCTCGCTGCGTCCATTTAATTTTCCGGTTCCGTAGGAATCACCTGTATCAAATAAAGTAACTCCATTACTCACACAAAGGTTAAAAACTTCTTGGAGTTGCCGATCCATACTGCGATCGTAACCCCAAAGTAATCGGTTTCCCCACGCCCAAGTTCCACACCCCATTGGTGGTAGATTTAATTGTTGATTTGTAGACATAATCAGTAGCAGTGAACAGTTAGCAAGTAGCCGCATTTACCAGTGAACAGTTAGCAAGCAGTTATCAGTAGATATTGGAAGATATTGGAGACAAGAAGCAATGTTCCCTGTTCACTATTTACTGTTAACTGTTCCCTGGTAACTGATAACTGTTAACTGTTCACTGATAACTGCTCACTGAAAATCCCCCGTGGTTGCCCCGACAAGTCTTTTACAAGCCAGACAAAACTTCCTTGGCTACAGCAAGAGTACGATCGATATCTTCGTCGGTATGAGCTAAAGAAGTAAAACCTGCTTCAAATTGAGAAGGAGCCAAATAAACGCCTCGTTCTAACATACCGCGATGGAAACGACCAAACTTAGCCAAGTCCGATTTTTTCGCATCGTCGTAATTATGAACTTCTTCGCCTGTAAAGAACATTCCAAACATAGCGCTGAGACTGCCACCAGTCACTGCATGACCAGTTTGTGTAGCAATTTGCAGCAAGCCCTCGATCAGTTTTTTGGTAATGCGATCGAGATGTTCGTAAGTTCCGGGTTTTTGCAATAATTCTAGGGTTTTGATTCCTGCTGTCATTGCTAGAGGATTACCCGAAAGCGTTCCGGCTTGGTACATCGGTCCGGCAGGTGCGACCATTGACATGATATCTTTACGTCCGCCGTAGGCTCCTACGGGTAGTCCGCCACCGATAACTTTACCGAGGGTGGTTAAGTCGGGAGTAACGCCAAATTTTTCTTGTGCGCCACCGTAGGCGATGCGAAATCCGGTCATTACTTCGTCAAAAACGAGCAGTGCGCCGTTTTCCTGGGTCAGGAGGCGCAAACCTTCCAAAAAGCCTGCATCGGGGATAATAAAGCCAGAATTACCGACAACTGGTTCGAGGATTACTCCGGCAATTTCATCGGGGTTGTCAGCAAAAAGTTGTTTAACGGCTTCGAGGTCGTTGTAGGGTGCGGTCAAAGTGCTAGCAGTGGCTGATTTAGGTACGCCAGGAGAGTCAGGTAAACCGAGGGTTGCAACCCCCGAACCGGCTTTGACGAGGAACATATCAGCGTGACCGTGATAGCAGCCTTCAAATTTGATAATTTTATCGCGACCTGTAAAAGCACGCATCAGTCGCAGTACAGCCATACAAGCTTCGGTACCGGAGTTAACAAAGCGTACCATTTCAATGCTGGGTACGGCTTCGATGACCATTTCTGCGAGGACGTTTTCTTGGGCTGAAGGTGCGCCAAAACTCGTACCTTTTTCGAGAGTTTCGTGCAAAGCGGCGATAACTTCCGGGTGAGCATGACCGCAAATAGCAGGTCCCCAAGTGCCTACATAGTCGATGTACTGGTTGTCATCAACATCCCAAATGTAAGCTCCTTTGACGCGATCGAAGACGATGGGCTGTCCGCCTACGGATTTAAATGCCCGTACTGGAGAGCTAACACCTCCGGGCATCAGCTTTTGAGCGGCAGCAAAAATTTCTTCCGATCTAGTGGTTTTAAAAGAAGTGGTGGTAATCAACGCTCTCTCCTTAGTTAGATGCGTAGAAACTTATCTTTACAGCAGATTAGCTTTTAGTGTTCACAAATTCTAGTAAATTTTGGTGCTTTTTTGGGCTGGAGCGATCGCGTTCGCTGGTTTTGCTCGCCACGATCGTCTGGCTCAAAGTTCTTCTGTCTCTGCTGGGAAGGGAATTTTTGAGGAAAAATAAGATTTGTATTCAAGTTAATTGTTAACGGCGATCGCCACTCCTGACTACCCTCTTTGCCGATTGCTTATTCGTAGTCTGGGCTGAGATAGACTAAGTTGTCTCCTAACATCTTCCGTTGATAGTCGCAACTCGATAAGAAATTGACAATCTCTTGCTCTGAGAGTCCCCGTTTGGCGAGATGAACCGGATGAAGCTCTAGGGCGATCGCTTTGACTCGATGTGTCTCAAACAATTCCTTGCTACCTAAAATCGCTTCGTACTCAAATCCTTCGATATCTATTTTCAGTAAGTCGCAGGTGGCGATCGCTTGTTGCTCGAATAATTCTGTTAAGGTGAGCGCGATCGTTTCTTGTTTTGGTTGAGAGAAGCGAGAAATTTTTGTCGCCCCAGTGGAACCTGTGTTCATGTCTGGGGAAATGTATAATGTCACTGTTTCAGATTGATCGGAAACTGCTACTGACAAAATTGTCACATTCTCACAATTATTTAAGCGCAGGTTTTCTCTCAAGATTGGTTGCAAACGTTCTTGGGGTTCGACGGCGATTATTTTACCTTCACTGCCGACTAAATTTGACGCGATCGCGGTAAAATATCCTTCGTTAGCTCCTAATTCTACGCAAATATTTCCCGGACGCAAATAAGTTTTTAACACTGCGCGCATTCCTGATTCGTAGACACCATTTTTGAATAATTGGTATCCCAAACAAGAAGAAATATCTACAAAAAACGTTCCATCGTTAGTAGTGATATTTGTCCGGCGGAACCCCAAACTTTTTTTGATGAAAGACGCCAAGAATTCCGGACGCAGTTTCATCAGTATTCCGGCGGCTTTTCTCTGAAATAAATTTACCGAGCTTTCACTTTTCTCTGGGGAAAATAAAGTTGGGTTTGTTATCGAAATAGTAGAGGGATTTTTCATAATTGTTTCACCCAAGGATCTTATTTGGTTTAATCCCTGTTATATTTGTTTTCTCATCTAAGCTCGCCCAAAAATTTACAAATATTCAAGAAAACTAAATATTCGCGGAAAAAAAAACCGAAAAATGGCGATCGCAGCTTACCATAAAGAAAGTGAAAGCAAAACATTTAGATTAGATAGTCTCATAGTTAGATGTCAGAGCGAGAAGTTACTACCCCAATTTTACCGATCCCCATAGGCGAAATTCGTTATAACGAGCAAGGATTAGTTCCCGCGATCGCCCAAGATTATCTTGACGGTACGATCTTGATGATGGCTTGGATGAATCGAGAGTCGTTACAGAAAACCATTGAAACCGGGGAAACTTGGTATTGGAGTCGCTCTCGTCAAGAATTATGGCACAAGGGCGCAACTTCTGGTCATATTCAAAAAGTACGCAGTCTCCGTTACGATTGCGACAGCGATGCTATTTTGGTCAGTATAGAACAAATTGGCGACATTGCTTGTCACACCGGAGAGCGCAGTTGTTTTCATCAGGTAGAAGGGAAAAAAGTCGCTCCACCAGCAGATACTTTATCAGGATTATATGACATTATTCGCGATCGCCGCGATCGTCCTAGTCCAGATTCTTACACTTGCAAATTACTTGCAGGTGGAGATAACAAAATCCTTAAAAAAATTGGTGAAGAAGCCGCAGAAGTGGTAATGGCTTGTAAAGATAACGATCGAGAGGCGATCGCGGCTGAAGTTGCAGATTTGTTCTACCACGCTTTGGTTGCTCTGGCTTATCATAATGTCCAGTTGCGAGATGTTTATCGAGTCTTACAACAACGGCGCAAATAAATTTTGCTCTAATCTTGACGTGTTTATTACCTCTAAGTCAGTAATTAGGTACTATGGTAACTAACTCTCAGCCCGAAAATAAGAACCTGAATACTTACAAACCTGAATTTCCTGGTAGCCCAGTTTCTCTTGATTCACCATTTTATATCGAACGAAAACCTTGGGAAGACCAAGCCTATGCTGAACTCACTAAACCGGGCAGTTTAATTCGGGTTCGAGCGCCGAAAAAAATGGGCAAAAGTTCCCTAATGCTGCGTCTGATCGCTCAAAGCTCTGCTTTGGGATATCAGGTTGCCACAATAGATTTTCAACAAGCAGATCGGGAAATTTTTGCTAATACCAATAAATTTTTTCGCTGGCTTTGTCGAATGGTAGCCCGGCAACTAAAGATTTTGCCTAATCTAGATGATTATTGGGATGAAGATTTAGGAAGTAAACTAAGTTCTACCATCTACTTTGAGAGTTATTTATTTGAGCAAATTGAAACCCCTTTAGTTGTAGTCTTGAATGAAGTAAACTTGGTTTTTGAACATCCGGAAATTGCTCAGGATTTTTTGCCTTTGTTGCGATTTTGGCACGAACAAGCTAGACATAATGAAATTTGGCAAAAACTCCATTTGATCGTCATTCACTCGACAGAAGTTTATGTATCTTTAAGCATTAATAAATCCCCATTTAATGTGGGATTATCTTTGAAATTGCCAGAATTTTCTTGGGCAGAAGTTCAAGATTTAGCCCAACGTTATCAACTTAATTTAACCGATGCCCAAATCGAGCAATTAACAGAAATGTTGGGAGGACATCCCTATTTAGTTCATCTGGCTTTTTATCATCTACACAATCAAACTTTTATCCTAGAAAAATTGTTAGAAACAGCGCCAACTCAAACAGGAATCTATAGACAACATCTGCAAAATATGTGGGTAACACTGCAAGAGCAGCTAGAATTAGGGGCAGCAGTACAAAAAGTTATCGCTAGTCAAGATTGGGTGCAGTTAGAGCCAATAGTTGCCTATCAATTAGAAAGTATGGGTTTAGTCAAATTAGACGGTAATTTAGCCAAGATTGATTGCGATTTATATCGTCTCTATTTCCAAGGGCAAAATTTAGCTGCTGCTACCGATCGCTCCCTTCGTTTACAAAAGTTAGAACAAGAAAATAACGATCTAAAAGTTATTGCTAATCTAGATCCTCTCACGAAAATTGCCAATCGCCGACAGTTCGATCGCTGTTTAGAAATTAAATGGAACCAGATGGCAGAAGAAGCTGCACCTTTGTCTTTAATTTTAGGCGATATAGATTATTTTAAATATTATAACGACACTTATGGACACCAAGTAGGAGATGATTGCTTACGCCAAATAGCGCAAAAAATTTCTAATTTATTAGAGGATTCTCAGCAAATGGTAGCACGGATTGGCGGTGAAGAGTTTGCTGTAATTTTGCCTCGAACTGATGTTAATAATGCCATGAGAATTGCCGAAAAAATTAGGGTAGGTATTCTGGATATTGCTATACCTTTTATGCCCAATCAAATTGGTGGCTTACCAAGTAATGTAATTAGCTTAAGCTTAGGTGTGGCAAGTATGATACCTAGCTCTCAAAATGATTTGACAAGCTTATTTGTGGCGGCTGATGCGGCTCTTTATGAGTCTAAGAAAAATGGGCGTAATTGTACGACTTTAAGTTCTGGTTTAGATTTGGAAAAAGATTAGATTTGACTAGTGTAACCCCGAGCTTTCCACCTGCTGAGAGTACGAGCAGTTAACACTGTTCGACTGGTAGGAATCGCCCGAGGATGTCAAAAACTGAATTTAGTCTTACTCGCTAGGAAGGGTTTGGCTGGAGTAAGCATCCATTCCATAAGCGGGAGTGCGCTTGCTGTAGTCGGTGGCTTGGGCGGTTACGCTGACGGCGATTTTCTCGAAGCCTTCGGAACGCCAGTTACGCTCGTGGATGGGCTTGGTTTGTTCGCCTCGGAAGTATGCTTGAGTGCCGATTACTGCTGCTGCTACCCAACCAACGACGATTAAGCTAATTAAAATTGCCATAGTATCTACCTCTGTTGTTAATTTTTTGTTTAGTTTTATTGCTTTCTGTAAATTAATATAACAATTACTTGCAAAAGTGTCAAGAGATAAGTAAAGGTCATTGAGTTGATGAGCGCGATCGCACATTCGCTCCAGATATGGCAAAATTAGGATACCGAGCAGGATTGTTGCCGCAGCCACCAGCTAGAAAGCATCAGCGAGATTCGATGGGAACTCAGGAAACCCTAAATACCCTGTAAATCTACTACCTATGTGCGACAATAATCGACCAGCAGCAAGAATTCAGATCTTGTATCTGGGTTAGGGTAGCCAAGAAAAAAATTTGTCTTTGAGCATCAAAATAGTTGAGTTAGGAGTTATGCTCAAACAGCGATTTCTAACTGTAGTGAGTAAAATATTGCAGTCTTATTTTGGTAGTTAATCTTCATCTCCCTAGCCGCAAACCCCCGATTTAACCCCAGCCTAAATGAAAAAACAAAACTTCAAAAACTAGATAATTTTCCGGGTGGAATCCATCTTTGGTTGTAAGCAAAGATAGATAGGAGCGACAATTTCTGGCGTTCTCTACTGTTGAAATTTTCATTTAGAATCAGAAACTTATGCTGTCAATCAAAGGCACATTCCGTGATGGGATCGTTCAACCAAACGAATATGTTGAAAGTTACAATGGACAAGAGGTTATTATCACTTTTTTGGAAACAGATCGCCCTCCCGAACCCCCCGAAAATAACTCAGATTTTGAAGCATTAATGCAGTTGATTGAAGATTTTGCTATTGAGAGGAAAATTGCTGAACTTGCCCAGCAGCATGATCGCTATTTTTATGGTATGCCTCATGTGGAATACGATGCTTAAATGAGAGTTTAACGGTTGGCAATTTTCCCAATTTTAACCATTTCAGCAGTTATGTAGAGACGTGGCAACCTACGTCTCTTACTACTTAAATTAATTGTAAATCTTGCAGCGATCGCTCGAAAGCAGCCGTTTCTAAATCTATCTGTAATGAGCTTTGAATATTGGGATTTACTGTCACATCATCTACAGTATAAATATTGACAAAACCCCAGAAAACTGCTCTAATTTCTACTTCTCTTGGCACTAACTCAATATATTTTTTTAAGTTTCCCGGACTAATATTTAATTCTACATCGATACGGTGGTAATTTCCTACATTCACAAAGCCAAACATCTTGACATTAATTTGCGATTTTTCTTGACTAATTGCTTCTTTTATGGTACGTATACCAGTGTCAATAAGGGTTTCTAGGTAACTAGGATCGGTTAAATTTTGCTGGTATAAATCCAGTAGTCGGGCTAAAGTTTCTTCGTCTTGCTGAGAGCAAATTTCGCTGACATTAATACCTAATTTATCTTCATCGATCGTCGATTGTAACAGCGCGATCGCGTGGGATTGCCAATCTTTTTTTGTAATTTCATCTGCGACATCTATTTGTTTATAGTTTGACAGCAGCTTATCTATATTTGTAACTTGTTTGGCACCAGTTTGGAAAAGAGTTTCTCGTAGATTATAGCGAAATTCTCCCAAAGGATTTAACCACCACCAAATTCTGCGGATAGGGGATTTTCTGGATAAATGTTTGCCTTGATTCCAGCACTTTTTCAGTTCTTGATTTTGCAGATAGCACTGAAAAATAAGAATTTGCCAGTAAGGTAATTGAACCAACAATTTTCCCGCCGAAAAACTCAGATTTGATTTAATAGCTTGTTTGACTTGAATTTCTACTTCATACAATTGAAAAATACTCGTTCTTTGACCATTAATAGCTATGTGAAAATCGCGCAGAAATTTAGCAACAGCCTCTATTTGTTTTTTCAGAATTGCTTGAATGGAATTTAAATCAATTTCGTCTTCCCCAGTAACATAAATTTCGTAAACTGATTCAAGAGGAACAATTTTGCTTGAGGTGACTTGTCTCCGAGTTAATGCTGCATCAATTTCAGCGTTGAAGTTACTTAAAACTTTCTTCGCATAGTCAGCTAATAGTTTTGAATTTCCCCGCGCAGTATTAGACATAAACTAACATTACTTAAATTTGTTTAATAATTTTCTTTCTCTTCTGACGTAATTTTGAGTTGAAAATAAACCAAAATTAAAGCAATTAATAATAACACAGTCGCTGCCGCAGCCGCATAGCCAAAATCAAAACGAGCAAAAGCCTCTTGATAAATATAATAAACCAAAATGTTAGTCGAATTTAGGGGACCTCCACCTGTAATAATATAAACTTGCTCAAAGCTACGGAGAGTAAAAATAGCTGTGGTTACGATCGCAAAAACTAAACTAGGTCGTAATCCTGGTAAAGTAATATACCAAAATTTTTGCCATCCATTGGCACCATCTAATTCTGCGGCTTCGTAACGAGACTGAGGAATAGTTTGCAAACCTGCTAAAAAAACTACCATATTAAAGCCAATTTGTTTCCAGATAGTTAACAAAATTATTACAGGCATTGCCCAAATTGTACTATTTAACCAAGGAATAGGTTCCCAGCCGAAATTAATCAGAAAATTATTGACAGGTCCTTGGTTTTGAAATAGCCACCGAAATCCTAAACCAACAGCAACTAATGAAGTTATTGAAGGAAGAAAATAAGCAGTACGCAATACACCTCGTAAAGCGATAGATTGATTTAAAAGAGATGCTAGGGCTAAGGGAATAATCAAACTGGGAACAACTGTAGCAATGGTAAAATAAGTAGTGTTACCCAAAACTTGCCAAAAGTCGGGATTGACAATTAAACGTAAATAATTCCGCAAACCAATCCATTGAATACCTGTTGAGGAAAAACTACCAGTGGTAAAACTTAGTCCTAATAGATAAGCTATGGGAAAAAAGAGAAAAATTCCTAGGAAAATAAGTGCGGGTGCGAGGAAAATCCAAGCTGCAATTGTATCTCGATCTAAAAAAGATTTAAAATCTGGTTTGAGCATGGTTATCTTTCTTTTGGGGTAGCTATTCGTCAAGTTTAACTTGGTTATCGATGTCAGAGAGTTAGAAAAATTAAGCAAAATTATGGATCAGCAAAATTATTTAATTTCGCCTAGTTTAAGTTTAGAACAATTAAATTTAGATCCGCCTGTAAAGTTAGGAATTATGGCTTCTGGTAATGGAAGCAATTTTGAAGCATTAATTCAAGCGATCGCGGATGGCAAGCTTAGGGCTGTAATTCCCCTTTTGATTTACAATAATCCAGGGGCTAAGGTGGCGGCAAGGGCGCAACTTTGGGGTGTCCCGGCAATTTTACTCAATCACCGTGATTTTTCCCGTCGCGAAGATTTAGACCGCAAAATTGTGGAAAAATTTCAAGAAGCTGGGGTAGAATTAATTGTTATGGCTGGTTGGATGCGGGTGGTTACTCCGGTGTTACTTGATGCTTTTCCTGGTAAAATTGTTAATATTCATCCGAGTTTACTACCTAGTTTTAAAGGTGTTCGGGCGGTAGAGCAAGCTTTAGCTGCTAATGTGAAAATTACTGGCTGTACTGCTCATTTGGTAAGTTTAGAAGTGGATAGTGGGAAAATTCTGCTTCAAGCGGCTGTCCCGATTTTACCTAATGATACTGCTGAAACTCTCCACAAACGGATTCAAATTCGGGAACATCAAATTTTACCACAAGCGATCGCGATCGCAACTCAAGAAAGTCGTCAGCGCGAGTTTAATTAATCAAAACGATTATTGCGAAAAATTTCTAATAAATTCGCCTTACCTACAAGTTATTTTAGTAACAGAATTAACTAGCTATCAGTATAACAAGAGATAGTCAAGGGTTTCTTGTTGGATTTTCCAATCTCGGTTAAATCTACCAATAAATTCATCTTTTACCCAGGTGAATAATTTTGTTGCTTCTGTATCGAAATTATGAGGATATTTTTGTAGATAACTATCAATTGTTTGCAAATCTTTCTCCAACAACCAAAAAGCTATTTCGTAAGGTTGGATCCCAATTTGCCTAATTCTAGCAGTAAATTGAAATAAGTTTGCTTTGTCTTGGTCTGACAAACCCATTTTTACTCTCATAAGTAACTTTGATTGAACTTATAATTTATCAAAAAGCCTTAGCTTTTTCTTTTCTTAATTATATTTTAATATTTGACTTTTGTAAATTAAGATTAAGTTAATTAACCGTCAATTATTGATTATTTGTTGACTAAATTCTGCTCAAGTTGAATCGAATCACCGAAGAATAATAGAAGAATATCTGTTAATTTAAAGCAAATCGGTAATCATTAACTATTGTTTAGATAATTAAACATAAATTAAAATAGCTCGAAAAAAGCTAAAACATAGCTGCGAGTGGGATAGCAGCGAGATTGTTTGTTATCTGTCTGGGAGCAGAAAAAAATTAATTTCGTCAAAGATTAAGTAAAATATATCTGAGCCTTAAGATGACGATTGATTTACGAAAAGTAGCGATCGCTACAGCATTAGTTAGTATTGTCGGCATTGGGATTAATTTATGGTACGATGCGATCGCCAGAAACACATTAACCGACAAATCAAGTAAAGAAGTAACCTTAGCTTCCATCCCCGATGTTGTGAAACAGCAATATCGACAAGACGCAGCCAAACTAGCATTGCGAATAATTTTAGCTGAAAATTCCTCAGCCGCCACCGAAATTGACTTACCTACGGATTTAGTCGAGAAATTGTCTCAAAGTTTACTCGCAGTGTATCAAACTAATTCACCTGCTCGCAATGCAGTCGTGGAAACCTACAACATTCATACCGCCCCCAATCCTGATTCAGTGATAGTCGATCTTGACACTA